>CAJWWR010000001.1 GCA_913048245.1 uncultured Prochlorococcus sp.
TTCTTTTTTAATATCATTTTTTAATAGATTATCATTTTCTTTTTTAATATCATTTTTTAATAGATTATCATTTTCTTTTTTAATATCATTTTTTAATAGATTATCATTTTCTTTTTTAATATCATTTCTCAATAAGGCGTCAGTTCCTCTTTCAGGCATTGCTAAAAGACTAGATAAATTTACTTCCAGCCATAATCTTGCCTGACTACTTGTTTTGATTTGATACTCTATATTTTTGAGACTACTATGCCAATACAGAATTGTTTGATTATCAACTTGCTTGGAGAAATTATTTATTTCAGGGTAAAACTCTTTAGATGTGTAATAAAGACTTGAGTATTCTTTAGTATTTAGTTGAAGCAAAAGATCCCTTGTAATATTCAACAAACCCTCTAAAATTGTAATCGGTTCATTGCCAGAGTCATATAATTTAGAGCAGGAAGTTATTAGTGACTCTACATTTTTTGTAATTAATGCTTTTACCAGATTAATCAAATCAAATTCAGAAACCTCGCCCAGCATCATCTCAACGTTTTTTCTAGTTATTCCACCAGGGATAAGACTAAGTTGATCCAATAAACTTTGTGCATCTCTCATTCCTCCATTTGATCTTCTAGCAATTATCTCAATAGCAGCATTATCGAAAGCGATAGATTCTTTTTCAGCAATTGATATAAGATGCTTGCAGATATCATTGATACTAATTCTATTGAAGTCATATTTTTGGCATCTACTTTGGATGGTACTTAAAACTCGTTCAGGATTTGTTGTCGCAAGAATAAAAACTACTTTATCTGGAGGTTCTTCTATTGTCTTTAGTAAAGCATTAGATGCTGCTGTTGAAAGCATGTGACATTCATCAATAACATATACTTTCCATCTGGCTTGAGTTGGAGCAAATCTTGATCTTTCAATTATCTCTCGAATATTTTCGACTCCGGTATTAGAGGCTGCATCAATCTCAATAATATCTAATGCATTTCCTTTCGAAATATCTTGGCATAGAGAACATTGACCACAAGGTAGTGGGTTAGGTTGATCAAAACTAATACAATTTAAGGACTTAGCGAAGATTCTTGCACTTGAAGTTTTACCTGTACCTCTTGGTCCGCTAAATAGATAAGCAGGCGCGATCTTACCAGTTAGTAGTGCTTGTTTTAATGTAAGTGATACGATTTCTTGACCAACTAATTCATCCAGATTCTTTGGTCTATATTTTTGGTGGAACGGAATATGTGGGCTTATCATCTATTACTATTGATTATTGGAAAAAATTTTATTTATTATAACTAAATTTCTTATGCAGATTCTTTCCTTATTCTATTCTTGTTTTGAGGTAATTTGACGATTTTTGACGAGTATAGATTTTCAACCATTTTCTTTGTAATAGTATATTCTTTAATTTCTTTTTGTGAAGGCAATGAGTACATCAAGTCAAGCATAAGTTCTTCAATGATTGATCTTAGGGCTCTTGCACCAGTTTTGCGCGAGTGAGCTTCTTTAGCAATTGCGTTAACACATGCAGGCTCGAAAGTAATTTTTACATCATCCATACTTAAGAGAGCCTTAAATTGTTTAACAAGGGCATCTCTTGGCTCTGTCAAAATAGATCTAAGAGTCTCTTCATTAAGAGGATCTAAAACTGCACATACTGGAATTCTGCCAATAAATTCTGGTATTAAACCATATTTCACTAAGTCATCAAGCTCTAAACTTTTTAGAGATTCTCTAGAGTCTTTTTGTATTTTAGTTTCAACAATCTTTGCTTCTTCAGGAGTAGTGAAACCTATTGAATGTTTGCCTAGCCTTTTTTGAACAATATCTTCTAAACCAATAAAAGCTCCTCCACAAACAAACAGTATTTGACTGGTGTCGATTTGTATACAGTCATGATAAGGATGTTTTCTGCCACCTTGAGGGGGGACATTAGCAATAGTTCCCTCTAGCATTTTTAATAAAGCTTGTTGAACACCTTCTCCCGATACATCTCTGGTAATTGATGGGTTCTCACTTTTTCTGGCTATTTTATCAATCTCATCAATATAGATAATGCCTCTTTGGGCAAGTTCAACATTCATTTCAGATTTTTGTAAGAGTCTTAAAAGAATATTTTCAACGTCTTCTCCTACGTAACCTGCCTCTGTCAAAGTTGTTGCGTCTGCGACTGCAAAAGGGACATCTAGGAATTCAGCTAGAGTTTGTGCGAGTAGAGTTTTACCACTTCCTGTTGGGCCAATTAAAAGTATATTTGATTTTTGCAATTTTGTTGTTTGTAAATCATTTTCTAGCACAATCTCTTTATCTTCATTATTTCTCCAGGCAAGTCTTTTGTAGTGGTTATAAACGGCAACAGATAATATTTTCTTTGCGGCATCTTGACCCACTACTTGCTTATCGAGAAATTCCTTAATTTCAATAGGTTTTGGAATGGATGTTAATTGTAAAGGTCCTGGAACTTTTTCATTTGTATCTGATAATTTTTTTTGAACTCCAGTTCCAGTCTGATTTGTTTTTGGTTGGGTATCTAACAATTCCTCATCAAGAATTTCATTGCAAAGATCAATGCATTCATCACAAATGTAGACTCCAGGCCCTGCAATTAATTTACGCACTTGATCTTGTGACTTGCCGCAGAAAGAACATTTTAGATGGGCGTCAAATTTAGCCATCGAATTTGATATTTTAAGAGTAAATAGGGTTCTATCCCTTTATACAAGGATTGCTTATAAAGATCAATTCGTCATCCGAATCTTAAACTAAATCTTTTAGTTGTCATTTTTTATGACTTTATCAATTAATCCATATTCCACAGCTTCTGTAGGAGATAAAAAATAATCTCTCTCTGTGTCCTCTGTAATTTTTTCTAATGACTGACCTGTATGCTCTGCAAGCAGAGAGTTCAGAGTTTTCTTAAGATAAAGAATTTCTTTTGCTTGTATTTCAATTTCAACTGCTTGGCCTTGCGCTCCTCCAAGTGGTTGATGAATCATTATTCTAGAATTAGGTAAAGCTAGTCTTTTACCCTTCGTACCGCCAGACAATAGAAATGCTCCCATGCTAGCAGCAACACCAAAACAGATAGTTACTATGTCTGGTGAAATTTGTTGCATTGTATCGTAGATTGCTAGTCCAGCTGTAACTGATCCGCCAGGAGAATTAACATAAATTTGGATATCTTTAGAGGGATCCTCCGCTTCAAGAAATAATAGTTGAGCTACGATTGAATCTGATACTTGATCATCTATTGGAGTACCAAGAAAAATTATTCTCTCTCTTAATAATCTGGAATAAATGTCGAATGCACGTTCACCTCTCCCTGATTGTTCAATCACAGTAGGGAGTGCAGATTTTGATTTGCTTTGTAGACGTTTAATATCGTATGTATTTGATATTAAATGACTTTGTTCTGAATTAATCAAGTTTATTCAAGACTTACTTTCATATAATCTAGAGTTTTTTTTTTAATTTAGTTAGATTTTTCATAAATTAATTTTTTTCTTTGGTTTTTGAATTACTCTTTTTAGTTGTTTTCGTGCTTTTTGTTACTGATGATTTAGCTTTAGTTTTTTTAGTCGGGGTTGCTTTTTCATTTGTTTCTATAATTTCGCAGTTCTTTTCAAGCCATTGCAGTGATTTTTCTTTAATCAGATCATTTTTTATAGCCTCTTTTAGTTTTTCAATGTCTATTTTGTTGGGAGATTTTCTAATTTCATCTTTGAAGGATTCTAGCTTTACATTTATTTCTTTTTCATCAACGGTAATTTTTTCTTGTTCAGCTAAAGCTTTTATAGATAAATCTCTTCTAAGGTTTTTTTCTGCTTGAGGTCTGTTAGATTCAGCTAGTGACTTTATTAATTCTGGTGTAAACGTAGACTTAATGTCCATACCTTGTTGAGCTAGTCTTTGAGCAGTTTGTTCGATAGAATTTCTAACTTCACGATCAATCATTGCTTTTGGTAGTTCTATTTCTAATTCATTAGCCAGGGCATCAATAATAGCTTCTTGCCTTAAATTTTTTTGAGTTTTTTCGAAGTTTTCCTTAAGTTGCTCTTCAATTTCTTTTCTTAGATCTTTCAAAGTACTTTTATTTCCTGATTGCTTAGCAAACTCATCATTTAATTCTGGTAGCTCTTTAGTTTTGAGGTCTTTTAATGTAACTTCAAAAACTGCTTCTTTACCTCTTGAATCTTCATGAGGGTAATCATCAGGAAAATTAAGATTTAGTTTTTTAGATTCATTAATTTGCATTCCGACTATTCCCTCAACAAAACCAGGAATCATTTTATTCTTCTCTAATTCAAGATCCATGGAATCACTTGATCCACCTTCTATTGCTTCTTTAGTATCTTTATAGACTCCATTAAAACTAACAACTGCTATGTCTCCTAATTGAGCAGGACGATTATCTACGGGTATGATATTTGCCAATTGTTCTCTTGATTTTTCTAGTGCTTCATCGACTCCTTTTGGATCAAATTTTGATTTCTTATATTCGACTCTGATATCTTTTGTTTGTTTTAGTTTCAATTCTGGAGCAACATCAGTTTCTAAAGTTAGCTTAAGATTCTTTTCGGGATTGAAATTCTTTAAAAGTTTTTCAAATCCATCAACTAATTCTGGCTCACTGAGAGGTTCTATATCCTTAATTTTGAGAGCTTCATTCCAAGCTTTGTCAATAATTTTTTCTAAAGCTGTTGCATGTAACTGAGTAATGCCAATTCTTTGTATTAAAATTTGCTTGGGAATTTTCCCAACTCTGAAACCTGGAATTTTTGCCGAACGGCTTATTGTTTTGAGTGATTCCTCTATCAATTCTTTGCATGAGCTTGAAGGTATTTCTAATTCGATTGAGAGCCTGCTTTTTGCAAGGGACTTTGTTTTGACTGTTAAAGAATTTTTAGACATGTTTTAATCTATGTGATAAGCACATAACACAAAGTATAATTATTTCACATTAAGTGATTTAGTTGAAATTAGAATTTTTTGATACAGTAATAATCAAAGTTGTCTAGAAATTAATTGTTTAATTAATGTGGAAAATTATTCATTTTTACCAAATAGACCATTAAAAGTTGCAGTTTTAGGATCTTCAGGAGCAGTTGGGAAAGAACTTTTAAAAATTCTTGCTGAAAGGGATTTTCCGATTCAAGAATTGGTTTTACTATCTTCTGCAAGATCAGCAGGTAAATGTATCAAATGGAAAGAACAAGAATACACAATAAATGAAGTAAATAAAACATCTTTCAATAATGTTGATTTAGTTTTTGCATCGGCTGGCAGCTCAATTTCTAAAAAGTGGCTTCCAACTATCAAGGATCAAGGAGCGATATTAGTAGATAATTCAAGTGCATTTAGAATGATAGATGATGTTCCTTTAGTGGTCCCAGAAGTTAATCCTCAGAAGGCTTTAACTCATTCTGGCGTAATAGCAAATCCAAATTGTACAACTATATTATTAACGCTTGCTTTGGCTCCTCTAAACCATCTTTCAAAAATTAAAAGGATTATTGTTTCGACATATCAATCTGCAAGCGGAGCAGGTCAATTAGCTATGGAAGAACTAAAATTTTTGACACAGCAGTATTTGAATGGAACTCCCCAATCAAGTCAAGTTTTACCCTATTCGTTAGCTTTTAATCTGTTTTTGCATAATTCATCAATGCTCTCAAACAATTATTGTGAGGAAGAAATGAAAATGGTTAATGAAACAAGAAAAATACTTGATAATGAAGAGCTGATGATATCTGCAACATGTGTACGAGTACCTGTGCTGAGAGCACATTCTGAATCAGTAAATATAGAATTTGAAGATAAAGTCGACCCTTGTTTTGCTAGTGAAATCCTAAAAAAATCTAAAGGTTTGAGGGTAATAGAGGATTACGAAACTAATAGATTTCCAATGCCATCAGATGTAATGGAAAAAGATGATATAGCTATTGGTAGAATTAGGAAAGATTTAAGTAATCCTAATGCATTAGAATTGTGGTTATGTGGAGATCAAATAAGAAAGGGTGCTGCCCTAAATGCAGTGCAAATAGCAGAAATACTACTACCTAAAAAACATGAATGAGCTTGCAAAAATTAACAACCCTCCTTTTGGGAGGATTCTAACCGCCATGGTTACCCCTTTTGATGGTGAAGGGCAAGTGGATTATGAATTAGCAATAAAATTATCTAATTATTTAGTTGCCAATGGATCTGATGGAATAGTTTTATGTGGAACTACGGGGGAATCACCAACATTGAGTTGGGATGAGCAACATGAATTATTCGTTGCAATAAAAACTTCTTTAAGTAAAAAATCAAAGCTTCTAATTGGGACAGGAAGTAATTGCACCTCTGAAGCAGTCGAGGCTACCAAGAAAGCTTTGAAATATGGTGCTGATGGAGCATTAGTTGTTGTTCCCTATTACAATAAGCCTCCTCAAGATGGGCTTTTCCAACATTTTAGTTTGATAGCAAATTCGACACCTGATTTGCCGTTGATGTTATACAACATTCCTGGACGGACAAGTTGCAACTTACTTCCAATTACTGTAAAAAAACTTATGAAATTCGAAAATATTTTCAGTATCAAAGCTGCAAGCGGTAGAATAGGAGAAGTTACAGAATTAAGGACTACTTGTGGTCCTTCACTTTCTATATACAGTGGTGATGATTCATTGTTATTACCTATGTTATCTGTCGGTGCAGTTGGCGTAGTCAGCGTTGCAAGCCATATAGTTGGTTTGCAATTAAAAGAAATGATTGATTGTTTTTTGAGAAGAGATGTCACAAAGGCTCTTAATATTCATGAAAAACTCCAGCCACTTTTTGAAGCGCTTTTTATGACAACTAATCCAATACCAATTAAGGCTGCTTTGCAATTGAGAGGTTGGGATGTAGGGTCACCAAGAAGTCCTTTAACTTCCCTAAATCAAGAAATGAAGGAACAACTCTCTAATGTCCTAAATTCCTTACAATAGGAATTTTCTAAAATTTAAGAATTAAATTAACTAAAAATCTAACTAGCAATTAAATTCTTAAAAAGCTTTTTATAAAATTAAATTCATGGAATCAAGATTAAATTCACATAAAGATCAATCAAGACATCATAAGTCATCATCTAAAGAAGCCGCGCCTACTTTGAGAGTAATACCTTTAGGAGGCCTTCATGAGATTGGAAAAAATACTTGTGTATTTGAATTTCAGGATGAATTGATGTTGGTTGATGCAGGCTTGGCTTTTCCATCAGATGGAATGCATGGAGTCAATGTAGTCATGCCAGATACTACTTTTTTAAAGGAGAACCAGAGAAGAATCAAAGGCATGATAGTTACTCATGGCCATGAAGATCATATCGGGGGTATTTCGCATCATTTAAAACACTTCAATATTCCCATTATTCATGGACCTAGATTAGCTATGTCTATGCTTCGTGGAAAAATGGAGGAAGCAGGGGTTTCTGATAGAACAACAATTCAAACTGTCAATCCAAGAGATGTAGTTAAGATTGGCCAATATTTTTCAGTTGAGTTCATACGAAATACTCATTCTATATGCGATAGCTTCTCACTTGCCATAACGACTCCAGTAGGAACTGTTATTTTCACGGGAGACTTCAAATTTGACCATACCCCAATAGATGGAGAACAGTTTGATATAGAAAGGATGGCTCAGTATGGTGAAAAGGGAATTTTATGTATGTTTAGTGATTCAACTAATGCAGAAGTCCCTGGATTTTGTCCTTCAGAAAAAACAATTTATCCATCTTTAGAGAAACATATTGAAGAAGCCAAGGGTCGAGTAATCATAACTACTTTTGCAAGTTCAGTCCATAGAGTAACAATGTGCTTGGAACTTGCTATGAAACATGGCAGGAAGGTTGGTCTGTTGGGTAGATCGATGATTAATGTAATAGCGAAAGCTAGAGAGATAGGATACATGAAATGTCCAGATGATCTTTTTGTTCCTATTAAGCAAATTCGGGATTTACCAGATAGAGAGACATTATTATTGATGACTGGAAGCCAAGGCGAACCATTAGCTGCTTTAAGTAGAATCTCCAGAGGTGAGCATCAGCATGTCCAATTAAAAACTACAGATACTGTAATCTTTTCTGCCAGTCCGATCCCTGGCAATACAATTTCTGTTGTTAATACCATAGATAGACTGATGAAAATGGGCGCCAAAGTTGTTTATGGAAAAGGGGAAAATATACATGTATCTGGTCATGGATTTCAAATGGATCAAAAATTAATGCTGGCGCTTGCTAAGCCAAAGTTTTTTGTACCAGTCCATGGAGAACATAGAATGTTGGTTTGCCACAGTAAGAGTGCTCAAACAATGGGAGTACCAAAAGAAAATATTTTGATCATCGAAAATGGCGATGTAGTTGAGTTGACGCCTAATTCAATAAAAAAAGGTGATCCTGTTAAAGCAGGGATTGAACTATTAGATGCCTCCCGTAATGGTATTGTCGATGCCCGAGTATTAAAAGAAAGACAGCAATTAGCTGATGACGGAGTTGTGACTGTTCTAACACCAATTAGCACAGATGGTAAAATGGTAGCTCCTCCTAGAGTTAATTTACGTGGAGTAGTAACGTCCGCTGATCCACGGAAAATGTCTATGTGGACTGAAAGAGAAATTAATTGGGTCTTAGAAAATAGATGGAAACAGCTTTCACGACAAACAGGTCCTAAAAACTTTGAAGTTGATTGGATTGGTGTTCAAAGAGAGATTGAATCGGGACTAAGTAGAAGGATGAGACGTGAATTGCAAGTTGAACCATTAATTTTGTGTTTAGTTCAGCCAGCACCTAGCGGTACTCCAGCTTATAAACCTAGAGCAATCGAAGATAAACCTTTAAAAAATCATAACAATAGAAAAAACAATAACCAACCTGATTCAAGGAACAATATGAAGCAAACTAAGTCTGAAGACTCGAATCTGGATGAATCTTTGACTGGTAGAACGAGAAGAAGAAGATCTGCATTGGCTAATTAATTAGTCTTTAACAAGTATTAGATCATTATTCCAAGTTAATCTGAAACCGTTTGGTAGATCTATCGTCCCATGATTTTTCAGAAAAATATCATCGCAAAAACTTATTAAGTTTTTTGTACTGATTTGTTTAATACATTTTTCTTTGATTTCTAGGTTTAAGATAGTTGCACGTGCTTCTTTGCTTAAAGTATTAAATAAGATTCGATTAATACAATTCTTTTCTTTACAAGCTAATAAAGCTAATTTTGATAAATCTAATTGTTCATTATGATAGTTTTTCATTGTTTCTATAAAAACACTTACTCGGCTTGTAAATCCAGGATATAAATCTTCTAATTTTGGTATGATTTCATTTCTTATGAAATTTCTTTTGATTTTTAAATCTAAGTTTGTTGGATCTTCCCAAATAGGTATGCTTAAAGATTGGCAAATGGCTTTGGTATCTTCTCTACTGAAAATTAAAATTGGCCTAATTAATGAAAACTTTTTCTCTAAAAAACTTTTTCTTTTAATACCCCCTAGACCATTATACTTGCTACCTCGAGCTAAATTTAAAAAAAATGTTTCGGCATTATCAGTGCTTGTATGGCCAGTTATTATTGAAAGATTACTTTTTAAATTTCTTTGTTTTCTGATTTTCTCAGCTGTAAGTCTTAATTGTATGTATCGCCAATCTCGTGCTTTTTCTTCGGAAGATACCTCTATTGATTTTGCGATGTCTAAATGAAAATTAATATTTTTTTTAGCACAAAATGTTTTTAATTCTTCTGCAAAAGTAGCCGATTTTTGATGCCAGTTGTGATTCCCATGCCAAACATCTATTTCCCAGTTATGCAGGTATTTCATATCATACATTAAGGACAATAAAGCCATTGAGTCTTGACCGCCTGATACAGCAATAAGTATGTTTGTGTTTTGAGGTAGTAATTCTTTATTACTCAAAAGATCTTTGTGCAATTTATTATGCCAATTCGTCCAATTATTTTTTGATACTCCTGTCATCATTTGTTTAACTCAAATAATATTTTTTAAAAAATGTACTCTTTTAATAAAACAGTGTCACAATCGGTAGGTAAGTACCTTCAACTAAATGAGTCTGATTAATCAATTACCACAAAGAATTCAAACAGAATTAGAAGCTAAATCCTTATTGAAAGTGATATCTGGCTTAAATAATTTTAATGTTAATTCTATAACAATGATTGCTAAAGCCGCCACTATTGGAGGAGCAGATATTGTAGATATAGCTTGTAAGCCAGATTTAGTAGAGATAGTAACTCAAGTTTGTGACATTCCAATTTGCGTAAGTGCAGTTGCACCAGAGTTATTCGTTGATTGCGTAAAAGCAGGCGCGACAATGGTTGAGATTGGTAATTTTGATGTATTTTATGAACGAGGTATTATTTTTTCTCCCGAAAAGGTCATAAATCTTACCAAGCAAACAAAGCAGATCCTACCTAATATTCCTCTTTCAGTGACAGTTCCGCATAATATTTCTTTAGACCGTCAAGTAGATCTTGCATTGCAACTGGTAGAAGAGGGAGCAGATATTATCCAAACTGAAGGTGGTACTAGTGCTAAACCTTATTCGTCAGGTATTCAAGGATATTTTGAAAAATCAGTACCCACGCTATCTGCAACTTATGCAATAAAACAAGAGTTTCTGAAGAATAATATTAAAAATCCAATTATGAGTGCTTCCGGTTTAACTAAAGTTACATGTCCAATGGCAATTACTTGTGGGGCATCTGCTGTTGGAGTTGGTTCTGAAATCAATAAACTTGATAACTTGCTTTCAATGGTGGCTATCACAAGGGCATTAAAGGAATCTCTTGTAAATATGTTAATTGCTCAAAAAATCACTTAGTATATAATTCATTTCTACTTTATGCGAAATGAATAAATACCAGTTGCAAGCACCTTACGAGCCAAGAGGTGACCAGCCGACTGCTATTAATAGCTTGGTAAGAGGAGTAAACGAAGGGAAGAAGTTTCAAACATTGTTGGGAGCTACTGGAACTGGAAAAACCTTTACAATTGCTAATGTTATTGCCCAAACAGGTAGACCAGCACTAGTTCTAGCTCATAATAAAACTCTGGCAGCTCAATTATGTAATGAATTAAGGCAATTTTTTCCTAAAAATGCTGTGGAATACTTTATTTCTTACTATGACTATTATCAGCCAGAAGCATATGTTCCTGTAAGTGATACTTATATTGCCAAGACTGCTTCAGTAAATGAAGAAATTGATATGTTGAGGCATTCAGCTACAAGATCATTATTTGAGAGAAGGGATGTCATAGTAGTTGCTTCTATTAGTTGTATATATGGTTTGGGTATACCAAGTGAATATCTAAAAGCTGCTGTAAAATTTAAAGTTGGTGAGAGTATTAATTTAAGATCATCTCTCAGGGAATTAGTAAATAATCAATATACTCGAAATGATGTAGAAATTAGTAGAGGTCGATTTCGAATTAAAGGAGATGTCTTAGAAATTGGGCCAGCTTATGAAGATAGAATTATAAGAATAGAATTTTTTGGAGATGAAATAGAGTCTATTAGGTATGTTGATCCATTAACAGGAGAAATATTAGAAAGCCTTGATCAAATAAGTGTATATCCTGCAAAACATTTTGTAACTCCAAAAGATCGTTTAGAAAGTGCAATATTTGCAATTAAAAACGAGTTAAAAGAGCAATTAGATAAGTTTGTAAATGAAGGGAAATTACTAGAGGCTCAAAGGCTTGAACAAAGAACAAAGTATGACTTAGAAATGTTGAAAGAAGTTGGATATTGTAATGGTGTAGAAAATTATGCAAGACATTTAGCAGGTAGAGGGGAAGGAACTCCTCCAGAATGTTTAATAGATTATTTTCCAGAGGACTGGTTGTTATTAGTTGATGAAAGTCATGTTACATGTCCTCAACTTCATGCAATGTATAACGGAGATCAATCTAGAAAAAGAGTGCTCATTGATCATGGCTTTAGATTGCCAAGTGCAGCTGACAATAGACCTCTTAAATGCGAAGAATTTTGGGAAAAATCTAGACAAACTTTATTTATTAGTGCAACGCCAGGAAATTGGGAATTAAATCAATGTGATGGAGACTTTGTTGAACAAGTGATAAGACCCACTGGGGTTCTAGACCCCATTATTCATGTGCGACCCAGTGAGGGACAGATTGATGATCTTCTTTCTGAAATAAGAATACGCGCAAAGAATAATCAAAGGGTTTTGGTGACTACACTTACTAAACGAATGGCTGAAGATTTAACAGACTTTTTATCTGAAAATAAAGTTAGAGTAAGATATTTGCATTCAGAGATTCATTCCATTGAAAGAATTGAAATTATTCAAGATTTACGATTAGGTGAATATGATGTTTTGGTTGGAGTAAATTTATTAAGAGAGGGACTTGATCTGCCAGAGGTTTCTTTAGTTGCAATTTTAGATGCAGACAAAGAAGGTTTTTTGAGGGCCGAACGTTCTTTAATTCAAACTATAGGAAGAGCCGCGAGGCATACTGAGGGAGTGGCCCTTTTATATGCAGATAATTACACTGATTCAATGAAACGTGCAATATCTGAAACAGAAAGAAGAAGAGAAATCCAACATAGATATAATAAGGAGAATGGAATAACGCCGCAACCAGCCGGTAAGCAAATTGAGAATTCAATTCTTTCGTTTTTAGAATTGTCAAGAAAACTGGATGCTGGTGGTTTATCAAAAGATCTTGTGAATATTGTGAATAATAAAACTGATGATATATTGGAAGCCGCTGATCAGCACTCTTTACTTGAAGAGATGCCAGATTTAATTGAAAGATTAGAAAATAAAATGAAAGAAGCTGCATCAGAGCTTAATTTTGAAGAAGCTGCAAATCTTAGAGACAGAATTAAAAGATTAAGGCAAAAGTTATCAAGGAATAGCTAAATTATTTATCCAACTCGAAAAAATCATGTATTGCTTTTACAGCTATATCACAGTCTTTTTCTAGAACGATACATGAAGTTCTAATTTCGCTAGTCGCTATCATTTCAATATTAATTTTTTGGTTTGCAAGAGCCCTAAAAATCTTACCAGCAGTGCCTACTTTAAATGCCATTCCAGAACCTACAGCACTAACTTTTGCTATTGAAGGGCCGTCTTCAATTCGAGATCCAGGAAGTTTTTTCAGGATCGAAGCAAATGTTTCATCAGCATTATTTCGATCTTCTTTGCTCATTGTCAAGCTGATATCTTTTTTATTCACTTTAGATGATCTTTCTGATTGTACGATCGTATCAAATATTAAATTGGATTCTGCCAACGATAGACATATTGATGCCGCTACACCAGGTTTATCAGGTAAATTACGAAAACTTACTTGAACTTGATTTTTATCAAGTGCAATTCCTCTAACCTCTGGTTCTTCTTTTCTGATTTTTTTTGATGGATTCATGTAGATTTGATTTGAATTTAACTTAAATTTGTCTGAAACAAATCTAATTGCTTTGTTAATATCTCTGATGTCAATTACACAACTTACTTTGATTTCGCTAGTTGCTATTAGATGTACATTTATGTTCGCTTGTGAAAGAGTTTCGAATAATTCGGCAGAAACACTTGGTCTGCCCATAATACCGGCTCCTTGTATGCTTAACTTACTCATATTCTGAGTAAAGCTGTAAGTACCTCCAAGCTCATCAATTATAAGATCACATTGTTTGATGGCTTCTTGTAAATTTTCTTCTGCAACTGTAAATGTAATATCATTTCTTGTCTCTTCATGAGTTGCTTGAATAATTAAATCTACATTGATTTTAGCTTGAGATAATTTCTCAAATATTTCTGCAGCTATACCCGGCTGGTCAGGCAAATTTGATAAAGCTATTACAACTTGATTTTGCAGTATCTCTAGACTATTGACAGTTTTTGTTAACTCTAAGCCTCCTCTGTTTAATTTAAGTGGCTCTATCTCGCTTTCTAGTAGTGTCCCGGGTTGTTCTTTCTCGCTAGATTTTACATATAATTTAGTCCCATAGTTTCTTGCTATTTCTACTGCCCTTGGATGTAGAACTGAAGCCCCTACACTTGCTAATTCCAGCATTTCTTCACAACTTATACGTTCTAATAATTTTGCATTTTTTACAATTCTCGGATCTGTAGTCAATACTCCGCAAACATCAGTATATATTTCGCAAGATTCCGCATATAAAGCAGTGGCTAATGCAACAGCTGAGGTGTCTGATCCTCCTCTACCTAATGTTGTGATTTCCATTGAGCCATTATGACTTAGATATGCACCCTGAAAGCCCGCTACAATCACTACAAATCCTTGATTAATGTAATCTTTTATTCTTTCGGTTTTTATATCAAGAATTCTTGCTTTACCATGCACTGATTCTGTAATTATTCCTACTTGACTTCCTGTCATCGATATCGCTGGTACTCCAAATTCATTTAGTGCAATAGATAATAAAGCTATGGTTACTTGTTCTCCTGTAGACAAGAGCATATCAAAATCTCTTTTTGATGGGTTTTTACTTATTGATTTCGCTAATTCACTAAGATTATCTGTTGAATCTCCCATTGCTGATACTACGATAACAATGTCGTGCCCTATTTCTCTACTTTCGATTATTTGCTGAGCGATTTTTTTGATTTTATTGATATCACCAACTGAAGTTCCTCCAAATTTTTTAATTAATAAAGACATTTTTGAAAAAAAAAGAATAAGATAATTTGATTGAATTTAGATTTAAGAGGTTAAGGTCATTAAATTTTCTGTAAAAACATCTTTAGGATTATTGCCTCTTTTAATTAATGCCTCAATATTTAATAATTTAATCATTACATTAATTAAGTATTTCGGTTTGCAATATCTAACTTTTTTTTGCATAAAAAAAATTCTTTTAGGATTTGATATGTTTGCTAGAGCACAAATCTGTGTTGAATCTTGATCTTTATTTAATAGTTTCACAATAGTATAAATTCTCATTTGGCTTATTAAACCAGCTGTTAATCTTAAGGGAGGCTCTCCTTGATTAAGGAGGTTATGAATTTCAAATAGACTATTAATAATGCTCATCTCTAATAAAGAATCTAAAATTTTAAAAATTGTTGATTGATGATCATTAAATATGGCTTTTATATCATCATTGTTTAATGTTACTGCAGAATTATGAACATTATTTTTTGCATTTAAATAAAGCTTAGCTTTGTCTAATTCATTATTTAAATTACTACTGTTTAAACCAATTGAATCAATAAGATAACTTATCTCTTTTTGTTCTATTTTTATGTTTTTGTTTTTTGCTATTTCTTCTACATAATTAATTTGTGCATCTTTATTCCAAATATTTGGAACATTAAAATCAGACTCAATTATTTTAACTTTTTCTGGCATCTGTTTTAATAACTTTGTTGATTTTATTCTCGCATCGGGTTTATTCGTATTTTGTAAGATCAAGTAAGTTGTGTTAGGAAAATTATTTGCGACTATTTCAAATTTGCTTTGAAATTCTTGATTTTTGCAATTAAAAATAGGATTATTATTTAGGATTACGATTCTTGAGCCGTCTCCCATAGGCGGAGATTGAGTTTCTTCAAGGGCAACCATTACTTGATTATGATCTTCTCCATTAAATCTGGAAATATTTAATGCTTTCCAGTCTTTGGAAACATTGTTGTTAATAATTTTATCTATCTCTTTGTTGCATGCATTTATGTCGTCGCCCCATATAATGTGTATTGGCATATCATAAATAAGAGTAACAATTACTTAATTATGACCTGTTTTTGCAAAAATATAAAAATTCAATGATTAAAGATCATCCTATTTTTTTGGAAAGTATTCATTTTATAAGATCTAAACTACCTAAAAATAATTTAAATGAACTTCAAAATCAGGTTTTAGAGAGGTTAATTCATACTTCTGGTGATTTCTCTATACAAAATCTTTTAAAATTCAGTTCGGATGCTTGTCAGAAATCAATAAAGGCAATCTTATCGGGAGCACCAATCTTAACAGATACTGATATGGCAGCCGTCGCAATTAGTTCTATGGCAAATAATGCTCATGGTAATCTGGTCTTTTCAGCAAAAAAATGGATAGAAGATTATAGAGGACAAAATCTTACAAAAACTGCATATGGTATACAAAAAGGTTGGTCAGAATTGTCTGAAAAATATCGAGGAGATTTATCTCCCATTGTAATTTTTGGGAGTTCCCCAACCGCATTAGAAAAATTGTTAGATATTGTAGAAAATAGCAACCACCAACCATCACTTATTGTTGGTATGCCAGTCGGATTTATTGGAGTTGAAAAGTCAAAACAAAGATTAATTAATAGTTCTCAATCTTACATAGTATTAGAATCAACAAGAGGGGGTGCTGCGATGGCAGCGGCTACTATTAATGCCCTTGTACGATATACATTTTAGAGATATGTTCATGCCATTTCTTCTTCTTCAATATTTGCTTTAATTGGATGAATAAAGTTATTACTTTCTTCAAGTTGATTTAAAATTTGTTTTGCTTTTTTAACTACTTCTTTGGGTACCCCAGCTAATTTTGCAACTTCAATTCCGTAACTTTTGTTAGAACCACCTTTGATAATTTTATGACAGAAATCTAGAATATCATTATTTTGATTAACAGTTACCTGAAAGTTAGTTACGTTATCTAATGATTTTTCTAAATAATTTAATTCATGATAATGCGTAGCAAAAATTGTATTGCATTTAATTTTTTTTGCTAAATATTCGCTTACAGACCATGCTATCGATAATCCATCAAAGGTTGCTGTGCCTCTACCTATTTCATCCAAAAGAACTAATGAATGACTTGTAGCTTGATTTAAAATCATGGCTGTTTCTGACATCTCTACCATAAAAGTTGATTGACCTGTAGATTGATCATCAACTGCTCCAACCCTTGTGAATACTCTATCAACAAGTTGAATATCTGCTTTTTTTGCTGGAATGTATGAACCTATTTGTGTCAAAATCTGAATTAATCCTACCTGTCTGATGTAGCAACTTTTGCCGCTTGCATTAGGACCAGTCAGTATAATTAGCCTTTGCTTCTTATGAAATTCAATATCATTTGGTATAAATCTTGTATCATCTAAAAGTTGTTCCACAATAGGATTGCGGCCAGAATCAATAGTTGTCTTCTTGTTAAAAGAAGGATTATCCATAGGGATTATCTGTGGTTTAACAAAATTATTTTCTATTGATGTTATTGATAAACCAAGTAATGCATCTAGACTTGCAATTGCCCTAGCTATTCGCCTGATTTCTTCTGTTTGTTTCGATACTAGGTTTCTTACTTCAACAAATAATTCATATTCCCTCGATACTAAACGATTTTTGACATTAAATATTTTATTCTCTTGAGATTTAATTGCAGTTGTTATGTATCTTTCTTCATTAGTCAAGGTTTGTTTCTTAGTCCAATGATTTGGCGCTAAATTGGTTTTTGATTTATTAACAGAAATATAGTAACCAAATGTTCTGTGGAATTGTATTTTAAGGTTATTAATTTTGCTAATTTTTCTTTCTTTTAATTCTTCTTTCTTCAACCATCCGAGGTAGTCATCAATCATATTTCTTAGACCATCTAAAATATGATCAACCCCATCATGAATTAATCCTCCTTCACTTACGTTAAGTGGAGGATTGTCAACAATAGTATTGCAAATACTATCTGCCAAATCTAATAATTCAAAATGTCCTTTTTTTAATTCATTTATAAAAACAGGTAAATCATATTCAAATGTATTCACTATCGCTTGGAGTTGGGGTATTTTTTTTAAGCCCTCAGCAATTGCAATTAAATCTCTTGCAGTTGCTTGTCCTGCACAAGCTCTGCCCGCCAATCTTTCTAGATCTCCCATAGCTCTTAACAAATTTTGTGCATCAGTTCTCAATTCTTTAGATTTAATAAAGTTAGCTATTACATTTTGTCTTTTGGAAATCTCATCAATATTTATTAAAGGTAATTCTATCCATCTTCTTAAGCATCTTGCTCCCATGCTTGTAAAAGTTCTATCTATACTCCAGAGGAGAGAACCAATATAATTATTTTCTCTTTGAGTATGTGTTATTTCTAAATTCTTCTGAGTCTGATAATCTATGATTAGATTTTCATGTGGAAACTTTATTTGAGGGACATCTAAAGAAATCTTGAGTGATGATTCATTATCTAAATCAGAAGGGTTGATTTGTTTCAGATAGGCTAGTAAGCCTCCAAGCGATTGCGTTGATTGATTATGGTTCTTTAATCCTAGTCCTTCTAATGACTTGATGTTATAGGTTTTTCTAATCATCTTGGTAGCTTCACTTAAGCCGAAAGAAGTTTTTTTTGTTATCGTGCATTTGATTTGTTTATTAAAACTGTGCAATAACTTTTCTTCTTCCTCAGATCCAATTATTAACTCTGATGCATCAAGCTTAGTTAATTCATCACATAGTTTGTTTATTGATTTGCCTTCTATTGTAATTAATTCCCCCGTACTTACATCAGCTCTCGATATTCCCCAGTTATGTTCAATTTGAGAATGACTTTCATCAATAAAAATTGCTGTTATCCAGTTATTTTTTTTAGCAACTAACATTCCTTCTTCAATCACAGTACCTGGTGTGATTATTCTTGTGATACCTCTTTTAATAGGGGTTCCATACTTACCAGTACTTTTTTCTAATTGATCACAAACTACAATTGAATAATTTGCTTTTATTAATTCTGCACAATATCTTTCTAAGGCATGATGAGGTATACCAGCCATTGGAACTCTACCTATTTCTTTTCCAGCTTCTTTACTTGTTAAAGCTATTCCCAGTAATTGAGAAATTAGTATTGCGTCTTCAAAAAAACACTCGAAGAAATCACCAAGTCTATAAAGCAATAAATGATTGCAATTTTCTTCTTTAAGATTCACATAATGCAAAAGCACTGGAGATAAATTATTTTTTGAAACAGTCTGAAAGCTATGAGATTTTACACTTATTGATTTTTCTTTTTTTTTATTATAAAAAATGTTTTGATTAGATTTAGAGTTTTTCTTTTTTCTAGGCCTATTTTGAGAATCTTTTTTTAAGTCATCATCATCAAGAGTTGAATATTCTACAATTTCATTCTTTATAACTTTATTACTAATACCATCATCATCATTTCCAAATAAATTTTTTTGAATTAATTCGTCAGACGACATATTTTTTTGAATACTTATTTGATATTAGTTAATAATTATTTTTTTGCATCTTACAACTCACTACGACTATGTAACGTTTTCCCATAAAAAGCATTTTTATGAGAATATAATATCTATACGAATTAAAAATCATTTAAATTATGCAGGCTGTAAATTTCTTCTTCATAAATGCCCTTTTATTTGCTTCTTTAATAGCAGTTGTAGGTGTTCCATATTTTTATATGACTCAGTCTGATCCATCTGACAGACGTAATCCAGAAATTAAAAAAGTTGAAATAATTGGAGGAGTCTGGTTCCATCTAGTGTTAATTGAAGGAGTTATTGCAAATTTAATTTGAAATAAATACCCTTAACATGCGAATCTATATATACATATAAAAAATTAGATGATTAACTATGAAGGCTCTTTCAATGATGCTTCATCCCTAAAAGTGGGTATAGTGATTGCAAGATTTAATGATCTAATAACGAATAAAATATTGTCAGGATGTTTAGATTGTCTGAAAAGACATGGTGTTGATACTTCTAATACTAGTAAAAATCTTGATATAGCTTGGGTTCCTGGTTCATTCGAATTGCCAATAGCGATAAAAGCACTTTTAAATAAATCTGATTATGACGTAATTATCGCTTTAGGCGCCGTTATTAAAGGCGAAACCTCTCATTATGATGTTGTTATTAATGAGGCTAGTAAAGGTATAGCTTCGCTTGCTCAGGAAAAATCAGTGCCAATAATCTTTGGCGTTTTAACTACTGATAACATGCAACAGGCCCTAGAAAGAGCAGGCATTAAGAATAATCTTGGTTGGAATTATGGATTGCAAGCAATAGAAATGGCTAATTTGATGAAGGAATTAAAATAAAAGAAATAATTAATATGGAATCTTTTTCTTACCAAAGTAGGATAAAATAAACATACGCGGATGTAGCTCAGTGGTAGAGCATCTCCTTGCCAAGGAGAATGTCGAGAGTTCGAATCTCTTCATCCGCTTTCTTACATGAAATAATAGTCCTATATATAAAATTACTTGATTTTTTTATTCGCACTTTTTAGAGTAATTACATTTCATTCTAAAACTTCTTATCTCATTAAAATATGTCAATATTAATCTCTGCAAAAGATCTAGAAAAGCTTTTTACGAAAAATTATGGAGAAACACCTCCATCAGAGGAGCAATGGTCAGAATTCTATGATGAACAAGTTATTTTTATAGATCCAACACAACAAAGAATTGGTTTGAAAGCTTATATACGTGCTCAAGATAATTTAGTAAAAAGATGTGATGATATCTTCTTGAAAGCTCACTCAATTGCAATAAATGAGCATATAGGTTTTGTGGAATGGACAATGATTTTAAAAATAATGGGTAAAGAATTTGTTTATCCAGGAACAACACGATTAATTTTTGATGATAAAGGAAAGATCAAAGAACATAGAGATTATTTTGATTTTTGCGGGCCTACTTTTGGACCTGTCCCTCTACTAGGCTCCTTTATTAGATGGATATATAAACTTTTTGTTTCCTAATAATTGTAATTATTTTGTTGAATTAGTAAATTCTGAGAATTTACATCTATGAAATCTAATTGGTAGTAAAAGTCTTTTTTGTTGGTTGTCATAAGATATACTTTTTGTACTTTCTTCATTTCTTTTGAATTTAATATTTCATTGACAACAATTTTTCCGTAACCTCTTCCTTGGAATTCTTCAGCAATGACAATATCCCAAAGTACTCCCCTATAAATATTATCTGATAATGCTCTTCCAAATCCCACTATTTCTTTATCTTGCCAAATACTAACTATAACGTCGCTACTAGAGAGACATTTTTTTAAATCTTTAATGTCTCTATTTTGAGCCCAGAAGGTATTTTTATTGAGGAATTCTTGGAGTTTTTTTAACCCTCTACATGGTAATAAGTTAGGACCAAGTCCTAGTAATCTTAAACCTGGAGCTCCCTGTAAATGCTTTATTAATTTAATTTCAGCCATTATTGAACGAATTGATTCAAGAAATCTAAAGAGTAATTTGTTATAACTAAGATATTAATTCTAGTCTATCTGCCCTTCAGAAATATACTTTGTCTTGAAATCTCCTAGTTTTGGCTCATTAATTTATAATGGAATGATAGATGTAGTATTTCGAGGTAAAAAAAATTATGCTCAAGCTATTGTTGGGTGACCCTAATGCAAGAAAGTTAAAGCGATATCAGCCATTGGTTGAAGAGATAAATTTACTAGAAGATGAAGTTTCAAAACTTACTGATCAAGAATTGAGGGATGAGACTAATAATCTTAAACAATTTATTTCTAAGGAAAAGGATGTAACTAAAGAAAAAGATTTATTAAATCAATCTCTAACTAAAGCTTTTGCAATCGTGAGAGAAGCAAGTAAAAGAGTCCTAGGGATGAGACATTTTGATGTGCAATTAATTGGCGGGATGGTATTGCACGAGGGGCAAATCGCGGAAATGAAAACTGGTGAAGGAAAAACGCTCGTAGCGACATTACCGTGTTATTTAAATGCACTTTCTGGTAAGGGAGTCCATGTTGTGACTGTCAATGATTATTTAGCTAGGCGTGATGCTGAATGGATGGGACAAGTTCATAAATTTTTAGGTTTATCGGTTGGTCTCATTCAGCAAGATATGAGTCCAGTTGAAAGAAAAAAGAATTATGCATGTGATATTACTTATGCTACTAATTCCGAATTAGGTTTTGACTACTTAAGAGATAACATGGCAACGAGTATTGAAGAAGTTGTCCAAAGAAATTTTAATTATTGTGTTATTGATGAAGTGGATTCAATTTTAATAGATGAAGCAAGAACACCTCTCATCATTTCGGGACAGATTGAGCGTCCCCAAGAAAAGTATCAAAAAGCCGCAGAATTATCTCTGACACTTGAAAGGGCGAAAGAAATGAGCAAAGACGGCGTTGATCCGGAAGGTGATTATGAAGTTGATGAAAAGCAAAGGAGTTGTATTTTAACTGATCAAGGATTTGGAAGATGTGAAGAGTATTTAAAAGTCAATGATTTGTATGATCCGCAAAATCCATGGGCACACTTTATTACAAATGCATTAAAAGCAAAAGAGTTGTTTATTAAAGATGTTAACTACATCATTAGGAATGGAGAAGCTGTCATAGTAGATGAATTTACAGGAAGAGTGATGCCAGGTAGAAGATGGAGCGATGGACAGCATCAAGCAATTGAGGCTAAAGAAGCCTTAAAAATACAACCAGAGACACAAACTTTGGCATCCATTACTTATCAAAACTTTTTTCTTTTATATCCAGGCTTAGCTGGTATGACTGGTACTGCAAAGACTGAAGAAGTGGAATTTGAAAAAACATATAAACTACAATCTACTGTTGTGCCTACCAACAAGATACGAAAGAGGAATGATTGGGCTGATCAGGTTTTTAAAACTGAACAAGGCAAGTGGAGAGCGGTAGCAAATGAAATAGCTCAAATACATAAAGAAGGTAGACCTGTGCTAGTTGGTACTACAAGTGTAGAAAAAAGTGAATTATTAAGTAATTTATTGCATGAACAGCAAATTCCGCATAATTTACTTAATGCTAAACCTGAAAATGTTGAACGTGAAGCTGAAATTGTAGCTCAAGCAGGAAGGTCTGGGGCTGTAACTATAGCTACTAATATGGCTGGAAGAGGGACAGATATAATTTTGGGAGGAAATAGTGATTATATGGCAAGACTTAAGCTGAAAGAAATATTAATGCCTTTACTAGTGAAACCTGATAATGAGCATAAGCCACCAATACCTCAGCAAAGAAATATGAAATCGGGAGGTGGCTTCTCTTCAGGTAAATCTAATAAAAAACCCTCTAAAGCTACAGAGGCAATTGGATTGAAAAGCCTTTTCCCATGCATGCTAGGAGAAAATATTGAATCTGAGCTGGCAAATTTATCTAAACAACTAGTAGATTCATGGGGAGACAGACAACTTAGTGTTATTGAACTTGATGATCGAATAGCAACAGCATCAGAAAAGGCACCTACAGAAGATCTTTCTATTAGGGCTTTAAGACATGCTTTGACTTCTGTAAAACAGGAATACGAAAAAGTGCTGACTCAAGAAGAAGAAAATGTAAGATTGGCAGGTGGACTTCATGTGATAGGTACTGAAAGGCATGAGTCACGAAGAGTTGACAATCAACTTAGAGGACGAGCGGGGAGGCAAGGTGATCTTGGAAGCACAAGGTTCTTTTTATCTTTGGAAGACAATCTACTCAGAATTTTTGGCGGTGAAAGAGTAGCTAATCTTATGAATGCTTTCAGAGTAGATGAAGATATGCCTATCGAATCAGGGATGTTAACTAGGTCACTTGAAGGAGCGCAAAAGAAAGTAGAGACCTACTACTATGATATTCGCAAACAGGTCTTTGAATATGATGAAGTTATGAACAACCAAAGAAAAGCAGTATATACAGAGAGATTAAGGGTTTTACAAGGAGTTGATCTCAAAAGCCAGGTAATCGGTTATGGTGAAATTACTATGGAAGAAATTGTTGAAGCGTATGTTAATCCAGATTTGCCGCCTGAAGAATGGGATCTTGAACAACTAATTGCTAAGGTTAAAGAATTTATTTATCTTTTAGCAGATTTAAAAAAAGAAGATATTTTTTCTTTATCAGTACCTGAATTAAAAAATTATCTAAAGGAGCAATTGCAAAATGCCTATAATCTCAAAGAATCTCAAATAGAGAAATACAAACCTGGATTGATGAGAGAGGCAGAAAGATTTTTTATCATTCAACAAATTGATAATTTATGGAGAGAGCATTTACAGGCTATGGATTCACTGCGTGAATCAGTAGGTTTAAGAGGTTATGGACAAAAGGACCCTTTAATTGAATATAAAAATGAAGGTTATGATATGTTCCTTGAAATGATGACAAACATGAGAAGGAATGTTATCTATTCTATGTTTATGTTCCAACCTAAAATTGAGAAAGAGCCACAACAGACAATTTAAGATTTATCATCTCCGAGAAATTCAATTATTTCTTTATCTTTCAGATTTTGTGCATCTCCCAGTTTAGAAATATCAATAGCCTCATCTTTCGCAATACTTCTCATGATATTTTGTAATTTCGAAATTTGATTTTCAAGCTGATCTATTCTTTCCATAAGATTTCTTATTACATTTGCCTCAGCGTCAGGTAGAGCAGAGTGTGCGAGTGGATTTATTTTTACTCCACTTTGATGTACAACCCGTCCTGGTACTCCTACAACAGTGCTATTGGCTGAAACACTTCTCACAACAACTGAGCCAGCTCCTATTCTAGTGTTTGGACCAACAGTAATTGACCCTAGTACTTTTGCTCCAGCACCAACTACTACATTCTCTTGAAGCGTAGGATGTCTTTTGCCATGACTTTTACCGGTTCCTCCTAAAGTGACACCTTGGTAAAGAAGACAATTATTACCAATTTCTGCTGTTTCTCCAATTACTACTCCCATACCATGATCAATAAACACCTTTCTTCCAATTTTTGCTCCAGGATGAATTTCAATACCTGTGATACTTCTATTTAGCTGACTTAGTATTCTAGGAATTAGAGGTAATTTGATTTTCCATAGTTTATGAGTAATCCGATGTATGACAATTGCTTGAAATCCAGGATAGCAGAACAAAATTTCAAGCATTCCTCTTGCCGCTGGATCTCTTTCTTTAATGATTTCAATATCAGATTTTAGAAAATTAAACATAAGTTTTATTTTGATATACCAATTTCTTTTTTTAGTTGATCAATAGTTTCTTTACTCAAATAATTCACAGCACAATGCAACGATGGTATTCTCATTAATTGCGATCTGTGCTTGGTTAAGGTACTTTCAACTACTGATAAACTTGGGCCATCGCATAAAACATGGTTTGATGCTCGAAGTAAAGCTAGTAATCTACTACTGTTCTCTGTATTAGCTGTCATAAGTAATATATCGTTTCCTCTAATGCTATGGAGAATTACTTCTGCAGCTCTAAGTAATCCTGGGCTAATACTCACAATCCCCACACAACTTCCAGGTTTTAATTCTTTAAGGATAGTTAATTCTTTTTGAAAGTCACTGAGATCCACTGCAATAGCTCTAACACCATATTTTTTTGCTAGTTTTTCTAGTGGTTGTAGGAAATACCTGCTTGTGACAATTGTTCCGTTACGAGAGTTGCAGAGAACCTTATCAAGTTCCTCCATAGGTACCACCTCAACTGGAATATTGATTCGTGGCGATAAATCTTCTGCAATTAACATTGAAGCTCCAATATCTTCCCTTGGAGTGCTCACAAGTACTCGTGAACCACATTTGATTCTCCAATCAATTTCACTTGTAAATAAATCCCTGGCCTGATGCAAAGTAGATCCTAATTTAATTAGCTGATCAATTGCTTTTTTTGCTTCTTGCTCTGGATCTTTTGAAGCTTGAATTTTTTTACTAATAGATTCATTGAATTCTTTCTTCTTTATTTGGTCTCTTACATAAATTCCAGAGCCAGCAATTGCTTCAACAACTCCGTCAGTTTCAAGTTGCCTATAAACTTTACTAATTGTATTTCGGTGGAGGCCGGTTTGCATCGCGAGTTGCCTTGTGCTTGGTAGTCTGTGACCAGGAGGGTAATGCCTTGATGCAATTGCAAAACAAATCTGATTATAAAGTTGAGTTGAGGCAGATATGTCACTCTCTTGCTGAATATGGAATTTCACTCTTTTTTACATCCTGCTAACTAAATTTGAAGACTTAGTGACACTTTAACATTCGGCATAAACTTTATCTGAAGTTTTTCTTAAATTTTAAAAATTTTATCTTAATCACCCTCTTTTTTTATTAGGGGCGTCTTTCTTGGACTTAGAAACATAATCATGTTTCTTCCCTCTCTTTTTGGAGATTGTTGGACTTCAGATTGCTCTTCAAGGTCTGTTGCCATTTTAAGCAGTAATGTTTCTGCTAAGTTGGAATGCTGTATTTCTCTGCCTCGAAAAATAACTGTACATTTAACTTTATCCCCAGCCTTAAGAAATCTTGCTGCTTGCCCTATTCGCACATCATAATCATGCTTGTCAATTTTATATCGCATTTTCACCTCTTTCACTTCAGTTTGATGTGATTTTTTTCGAGCTTCTTTAGCTTTTTTTTCTTGTTCAAATTTATATTTTCCATAATCCATTATTCGACAGACAGGAGGTTTAGCTTTTTCACTAACAAGTACTAAATCTAATTCTCTTTGAGACGCAATTTCTAAAGCTTTTTTTCTATCAATCACTCCCAGTTGTTGCCCATCTGAGTCAACGACCCTAAGTTCAGGGTATTTTATTCTTTCATTTATATTTGGGAGCTCTCTTACAGGAGCTCGGCGATCGAAACGTGGACGTGGAGGCATTCAGGTTTGTTTGTTGAGATTAATTTTTTAAATTAAATTTTGTTAGACAGAGTTAAGTTAATTCAGACTCTATTTTAATTATTGCATCTTTTAGAGGGTTTTTGGGATCTAGCCATATAGGATTATTTTTGTTACGAAACCAAGTTCGCTGTCTTTTGGCAAAGTTTTTTGTCTTCTTTGCTGTTAAATGAATAGCACTTTCAATGTCTAGGATGTTTTGGAGTATCTTGCAAGATTGTTCATAACCAATAGTTTGGAGTAGTGGTAGGTCAACTCCATATTTATCAATAATTGTTTTTGTTTCATCAATTATTCCTTCTTGGAACATTTCTTTAGTTCTGTAAAGGATTCTTTCATTTAGGTCTTCTCTATCCAATCCTAATTCAAGAACTTTCCATGGAGGTGAGGCTTTGTACTGTTGAGATGATATTGGTAGGCCGGTTGAGTAAAACACTTCAAGAGCTCTGATTGTTCTTAAGTTATCAGCATAATTAATTTTATTTGCGGATTGAGGATCGCATAATTTCAATAAACCCCAGCATTCTTCTTGACCAAGGCCAGCTAGTTTTTTTCTGAGTTCAGCTTTTGGGGCGGCGTCTGGGGTTTTAAATCCTTTTATGATCGCATTCATGTATAACCCACTGCCTCCAACAAGTAACGGAGTTAAATTTTCTTTAATTTCTCTATTGATGGATTTTGTTGCAATTTCTTGAAATTCCTTAACATTCATCCTTTTATTAGGATTTTCAATATCAATGAGAAAATGTTTAATTTCTC
The DNA here is from genome assembly GCA_913048245.1 of uncultured Prochlorococcus sp. GTDB lineage: Bacteria > Cyanobacteriota > Cyanobacteriia > PCC-6307 > Cyanobiaceae > Prochlorococcus_A. Next base: position 27,373 of record CAJWWR010000001.1, read on the forward strand.
GTTGTTGAGATTTGGTAGGTTTTGCTGTTCCAATATCCATTTCTCTATAAATTTGTCTTGAATCTATATTGTGGATATTAAGACCAAAATATTTTGCGATTTCTATTGATAAATCTGTCTTACCTGTTGCAGTAGGCCCAATCAGAGAAATTACTAATGGTTTAGATGGCAACATATTAAGTATGGTGATTAGGATTTCCTGAATTATTGTTAGTAAGTAGTTAAATTATTCAATTAATTTGAAGCCTTTCTAGAATACCAGTGTTAGATTAAATCTGAAACCTTCAAAAATTAATACTTTTCGAGGGCTGTATTTATTATTTTAAGACTAAATGAGTGAGGAAAAAAGAACAAATAAAGTCTCTAACGAATACGGCGCAGAGCAAATACAGGTTTTAGAGGGATTAGAACCTGTAAGAAAAAGACCTGGCATGTATATAGGCTCAACAGGGCCTCGAGGATTACATCATTTAGTTTATGAAGTAGTGGACAATTCTGTTGATGAAGCACTTGCGGGACATTGTGATCATATAGAAATAGTTTTAAAAGCAGATGGTTCAGCTTTGATTTCAGATAATGGTAGAGGTATTCCAACTGATGTTCATCCAAGGACAGGTAAAAGTGCATTAGAGACTGTTTTGACAGTTCTTCATGCTGGTGGAAAATTTGGTAGTGGTGGTTATAAAGTTTCTGGTGGACTACATGGTGTTGGAATTTCTGTTGTGAATGCTCTCAGTGAATGGGTGCAGGTAACTGTTTTGAGAGACGGTAAAGAATTTAATCAGCGATTTGAAAAAGGAATATCAAAAGGAGAGCTAATTTCCCAAGAACAGAAATCAACAAAAAAAGAAACAGGAACAAAAATTGTTTTTAAACCTGACCCAGATATATTTACTGGAGGTATTGAATTTGAGTACTCTATTTTATCTTCAAGATTAAGGGAATTAGCCTACCTTAATGGCGGAGTAAAAATTCTTTTCAGAGATGAGAGAATTAAATTAACAGATGATACTTTCAAAGAAGAGATATATTTTTATGAGGGCGGTATAAAAGAGTATGTTCAATATATGAATTCAGAGAAAGAATCTATTCATCCTGAGATTATTTATGTTGATTCTCAAAAAGATAATGTATATGTAGAAGCTGCCCTTCAGTGGTGCTCAGATGTTTATTCTGATAATATTCTTGGATTTGCAAATAATATCAGAACTATAGATGGAGGTACTCATATTGAGGGCTTAAAAACGGTTCTAACGAGAACATTTAATAATTTTGCAAAAAAAAGATCTAAGAGAAAAGATGGAGAAAAGAATTTGGCTGGAGAGAATATTAGAGAGGGTTTAACTGTTGTTCTATCTGTAAAAGTTCCTGATCCAGAATTTGAAGGACAGACTAAAACAAAATTGGGTAATACTGAAGTTCGAGGTATTGTAGATTCTGTAATTGGAGAGGCATTATCAAAATACTTAGAATTTAATCCTACAGTGCTTGACTTAATTTTAGAAAAGGCTATTCAATCTTTTAATGCCGCAGAAGCAGCCAGAAGAGCAAGAGAATTAGTTAGAAGAAAAAGTGTTCTTGAAAGTTCAACTTTACCTGGTAAGTTGGCAGATTGTAGTTCGAGAGATCCTTCTGAATCTGAGATATATATAGTAGAAGGAGATTCTGCTGGAGGTTCTGCAAAGCAAGGTCGCGATAGGAAATTTCAAGCTATATTGCCACTTAGAGGAAAGATCCTAAATATTGAAAAAACTGATGATACCAAAATATACAAGAATACCGAGATACAGTCTTTGATTACTGCTCTTGGTTTAGGCATCAAAGGTGAAGAATTTGATGTCAATTCGCTTAGATATCATAGAGTTGTCATTATGACTGATGCGGATGTAGATGGTGCTCATATCAGAACCTTGTTATTAACATTTTTTTATAGATATCAAAAAGAGTTAGTAGAGAAAGGTCACATATATATAGCCTGCCCACCCCTATATAAGGTTGAAAGAGGGAAAAGTCATAAATATTGTTATAACGAAAATGAATTAAAACAAACGATCGAAGATTTTGGTGAAAAAGCTAATTATAACATTCAAAGATTCAAAGGTTTAGGTGAAATGATGCCTAAACAACTTTGGGACACTACAATGAATCCTCAAACCAGGATGATGAAACGAGTTGAAATTGAAGATGCATTAGAGGCTGATAGAATATTCAATATCTTAATGGGTGATAAAGTCGCACCCAGAAGAGAATTTATTGAAACTCATAGTGTTGAACTGGACCTTGCCACTTTAGATATATGATTAAGAATTGCATAAAAAATATTTGCTTATTTACATTTGCACTTGTTGGTCCTATTACTTTGCCAGCTGGGGGAATCCAGAAGCATCTAAATGATCATCAATTTTGCGAGAACTTTGAAGAGATAATAATAAATAAAGATTTATTCATACATTGTGTCCCAGAAATTAATTCACAGAAATTGAGAAAAATTAAAGCTGGTGATTCTGTATCAGTTTTAAGATATTGGTATGGTTCAGAGTCTGAAAAATGGATTAGAGTGAAAGTATTTCAAAACTTTTTAAGTGAAGATCCCAATATACCAAGTAGAGGCTGGCTAAAAATATAATTTTGAAGCTAGATTCACTTTTGCTTATTTGTTTTGGGAGTCTATTTGGATTAAGTCTCAGATTGTTAATAATGAAAAAAATTAAATCACAAATTTTTTTTACATTAAATAATGTCTCTTTAATTAATATAATTTCATCTTTTCTTGTGGGAATATTTATTGCCTTAAATATTTCTAATGATCTTTTATATTTATTTTTTATAATTGGATTTCTGGGATGCTTTAGTACTTTCTCATCATTTATTTATCAATTATTTAAATATCTTCAAGAAGGACAGTTTGTAAATTTTATATATCACTATTTAGAAGTATTTGGTTTTTCTTTGGGGTTATGCATGCTTGGCTTTTGGTCTACTAATTTAATATTTAGGTGATTTTTCTAAGACTTTTTTTTACAATCTTAATTACTTATGCCGCAACATTATCAAGATATTTTGTGGATAATATTTTTCTGGTTTCATTGATAGCCTCATTTATTTATGGACTCTTTTTACCTGTAAGAATTAACAATCGCTTTGTTAAAGATTTAATATTTGTGTATTTCTTATCCTCTTTTACTACATATAGTGGTTTTATTTTTAACTTATTCAAACTGTTTTCTGAGGAAAACTATTTAGTAATTTTTTATCATATAAATTTAGTAATTTTCTTGAACCTTTTTCTTATGTATCTTGGGTTTTTGTTTGGAAAAAAAATATCAACTAAATATAATATTAGTAATAGATGATTTCCTTGGAAAATTAATTATGAATAATAATAATGATGCTCATAATAATTTTTCTCTTTTGTCTAATGAACTTAACTCAAGTGAAAAAATTTCTTTGCAATTAGAAGAGCTTTTGGTGGCTGGCAATTATGATTCAGCGAAGCTTATACTGGAACCCTCACAACCTGTTGATATAGCAGAGGCAATTGGAAGTTTACCTCAAATACTACAGGCATTGGCATTTAGATTATTGAAAAAAAATGAGGCTATTGAGGTTTATGAATATCTTGATCCAGTAGTTCAACAGACACTTTTGGATAGATTGCGCTCGGGTGAGGTCCTCGAGATTGTTGAGAAAATGTCTCCTGATGATCGAGTTCAGTTATTTGATGAGTTACCCGCCAAGGTAGTCAGAAAATTTCTATCAGCTTTAAGTCCAGGCGAACGTAAAGTTACTGCAGAGTTGCTTGGATACGAACCCGAAACAGCTGGAAGATTGATGACTACTGAATTTATTGATCTCAAGGAAATGCAAACTGCCCAACAAGCCTTGTCTCTTGTTCGTAAGAGAGCCCCGTTTACCGAAACAATTTATAGTTTGTACGTAACTGATAAAGAACGTCATTTGACAGGAATTTTATCTCTAAGAGATTTAGTTACAGCTGAACCCGGAACGCGTATTGGTGAAGTAATGACAAGAGATGTGGTTAATATTTCTACTAATACAAATCAGGAAGAAGTTGCTAGAGCTATCCAAAGATACGATTTTTTGGCACTACCCGTAGTTGATAAAGAGGAGAGACTTGTAGGAATCGTTACTGTTGATGACTTGATAGATGTTATTGAACAAGAAGCTACCCGTGATATTTATGCTGCTGGAGCAGTTCAAGCTGGTGATGAAGATGATTATTTCCAAAGTAGTCTTTTCACAATAGCTAGAAGACGTATTCTATGGCTTCTAATTTTAGTTTTAGCCAATGGAATTACTACACAAGTAATAGCTATGAATGATCAGATTTTGAGTGAAGTTGTTATCTTGGCAGCTTTTATCCCATTGCTTATAGGTACGGGTGGTAATGTTGGTGCTCAAAGCTCAACTGTTGTAATTCGTGGTTTGAGTACACAAAAAATTAAAACCATAGGTCCTCTAAAAGCCATATTAAAAGAATCGCTATCAGGTGCATTATTAGGACTCCTAATGTTATTAGTAGTTATACCTTTTGCTTGGTGGCAGGGTGAAGGCCCCATGATTGGATTGGCTATCGGAATCAGCTTAATATCAATCACAACTCTTGCCGCAACAGCTGGTGCCTCTCTTCCATTGCTTTTCAATAAAATGGGACTTGATCCTGCTTTGATGTCTTCCCCATTCATAACTACAGCAACTGATATTGCAGGAGTTTATATTTATTTGAGTACCGCATCTTGGCTTTTGAGTAATTCAAGTGCATAAAAAAGAGAATGAGTAAATTTACTCAAAAATGTAAAAATGTGGATTTTTAGGTTTAACTTTACAATTCTTAATGGTATTGTTTACAAAAGAATATTTAAATTATGTCCTCTGAAACTTTATCTGATAATAAAGTAATCCCAATTCCTACTCTGAAGCCAGGTAGTGAGGTTGATCTAGTTAGATCATATTTGAGAGATATTGGTCGTGTTCCTTTGTTAACTCATGAACAAGAGATAACATTAGGTAGGCAGGTTCAAGAATTAATGCAGGTAGAAAGACTTGAACTCGAAATTATTGATATGACAGGGGCAAAGCCATCTCTAGAGGAATTAGCCGATAAGCTTGATTTATCTACATCACAGGTAAAAAAACGTTTGAGAGCAGGCCAAAGAGCTAAAGAAAGGATGGTAGCCGCTAATTTAAGATTAGTTGTGAGTGTTGCAAAAAAATATACTAAGAGAAATATGGAGTTATTAGATTTAATTCAAGAAGGGACAATTGGTTTGGTAAGAGGGGTTGAAAAATTTGATCCAGCAAGAGGTTATAAATTCTCAACCTATGCATATTGGTGGATTCGTCAGGGCATTACTCGAGCAATTGCTGAAAAAAGTAGAGCAATACGACTGCCCATTCATATTACTGAGATGTTAAACAAATTAAAAAAAGGGCAAAGAGAACTTAGCCAAGAGATGTCAAGGACTCCTTCGATCAGCGAATTAGCTAAATATGTTGATTTACCTGAAGATGATGTAAAAGACTTGATGTGTAAAGCAGGTCAACCAGTAAGCTTGGAGACCAAAGTAGGTGATGGGGAAGATACTGTCTTGCTTGATTTATTAGCTGGTGGTGAGGATTTGCCTGATGAGCAAATTGAAATGGATTGTATGAGAGGAGACTTACATTCTCTCTTGCATCAACTTCCTGATTTGCAATGCAGAGTTTTAAGGATGAGATATGGAATGGATGGTGATGAGCCTATGTCTCTTACAGGAATAGGTAGAGTTTTAGGAATCAGTAGGGATAGAGTACGTAATTTAGAAAGAGATGGTTTAAGAGGACTCAGGAGATTAAGCGATAATGTTGAGGCTTATTTTGTCTCTTGAATAATTTTCAAAATTAGTGAATTAGTTTCCTCAGGATTTTCATCATGTGGACAATGCCCTGCATCATTAATTACAAAAAGTGATTTGATTTTTTTGTAATTTTTTTTCCATGCTTTTGCTTCAGCCAAAGGCTCCCAGGGATCTTTTTCACCCCATATTAAGTGAATATCGCATTCCACTTTATCAAACAGTTCAGTTGCCAAATAATCATCAAACAAGTTTATAAAACCTCTAAATGCTTCTGGAGAGTTTTCTCTTTGAGATGGTTTATAGAGAATGTCTATCAATTCATTATCAATATTTTTTCCTGATGGATAAGCTTTTCTTAGGATCTTCTCAATTATTGTTTTATTTGCAGCTCTTCTAAAAAGTGTATTGCTAATAATTCTTTGCCTGACAATTGTTTTTAAAACAGGTCTGAATAACTGCATCAAAACATCATTTTTTTTTATTCTTTTATCATCCATTAATCGTTGAGCACAATTTAAAAGAATTAATCCTTGACAGTTGCTTTCTAAAATTTGAGCCGCTCTTAAGGCAATAATACCTCCTATTGAATTACCGACTAAGTAAATTGGTCCATTAATGTTTTGATTACAAAATTCCACAATTTGCTTGCCCCATAAGTCGAAGCAATATTTAACTCTATTTTCTTGATCTTTCTCATAGTCTAGAAGTGCATATGGTTGACTGCTTTCTCCAAAACCAAGTAAATCGATAGAATAGCAATTAAACTTACTCCCTAGTATTTTTTGGTTATTTCTCCAATGATTCTTAGATGCACCGAACCCATGAATTAGCAATATATTTTGGTTCGATTCACAATCAGAGTATTTACTCCAAGAAATATTCCAATTTCCCCATTTCCAAAAATTGTTGGATTTTTCCAAAATCTTCAATTATTACTTTTAATCTTTAATCTTAAGTGATAAATTGCAATTTTGTTTAATCAAAACTAGTCTAGTTTTTACTAATGATTAAGTGTATGGGAATTCTTAAATCAAAGGTTATTTGTATTGGTGAAGCTTTAGTAGATGAAATTATTGATAAATCAAAAGATGAATATATTCATTACCTCGGAGGTGCTCCAGCTAACGTTGCATGTACCTTGAGTAATTTATCCGTAGATACAGCTTTCATAGGCTGTGTGGGTAATGATGATTATGGGCAATTATTTATTAAAAAATTTGAAAAAATAAAAATTGATCATAATTTACTACAAATTTCAAAGAAATTTCCAACAAGAATCGTTCAGGTAGAAAAGAATCAGAAAGGAGATCGCGTTTTCGTGGGTTTTCAGAATAACAGTAGCAAAAATTATGCGGACGAAATGTTAGATGTTGCTGAGCTTACGAAAAAGCAACATACTTTGAAAGCTATGTATATTTATACAAAATATATTGTTGTTGGAACATTATTTTTATCTTCTTCAAACACATCTGAATCAATTTATTATTTATTGAATTATGCGCAGAAATTTAATATTAAGATAATAATTGATGTGAATTGGAGAGATATTTTTTGGGATAATTCTATTTTGATGAGGGATAAAACTAGAGAAGAGCAAAATAAGATAATTAAGCATTTTTTGGGATTTGCAAATCTATTGAAACTTTCAAAGGAAGAAGCAATACAGTTTTTTAGGACCGACGATCCTATTCAAATTTCCTGTTCATTACAAAAAAAGCCAGATGTGATTATTACAGATGGCCCTGAACCCATAGCATGGTATGTATCCGGTTTTGTTGGATTAACGAAAATAGTGAATACTCTCCCTATTGTTGATACAACTGGCGCAGGAGATGCATTCTTAGGTGGATTAATTTCTAAATTAATTTATCTTGATGAGGTTACAGATGAAAATCAGATATCCCAAATCATTCAGTATGCAAGTGCTTGTGGCTTATTAAATTGCTTGAGTCAAGGAGCAATCGATAATTTACCAAATGATAAAAATATTCAGGCTTATTTAGAAACCAAAGGTTTGTGAAGTTTGCAATTTCTCCCGTAATTTTTTGCATATTCTATTTCGATTAACCAATATGTTTCTATAAAAGGCAAAATTAATTCAGGCCACTCGACTATTAATATTGCTCCTGTTTGATGTGCTTCTTCTTCTTCTTCCCAGAAGAATTCTCTAGCTGAAATTTTATTGTTAATTCTGTATAGATCCATATGTATTATTGGAAGTCTTCCTGAGTCATAATGATGAGATAAACCGAAAGTGGGGCTAGTAATATTTTCGATAACAGATAAACCATCCGCTATACCTTTCACCAGAGAAGTTTTTCCGGATCCGATTGGGCCCTTTAATAGAATTATTGAATTAGGCAAAAACTCTTTTGCTAAATTCCTGCCTAAAGTTTTCATTTCGGCTGCATTTTTTACAAACACAAAAATACCTAAAGTGGCATATAATCTTATGATAATTAATGTATTAAATATGGTCATCGCTCACTCTCGTGAAAAATCTTTTGTAAATTATGAAATTGCAGATATTTGTTTAGCAGAATTTGGAAGAAAAGAAATCAGTATTGCGGAAACAGAAATGCCAGGGCTCATGGCATTAAGAGAAAAATATCAATCAACTAAGCCCCTCAAAGGTGCAAAAATTGCAGGTAGCTTACATATGACAATCCAAACTGCTGTTTTGATAGAAACATTAATTGATCTTGGCGCGGAGGTTAAATGGGCTTCTTGTAATATTTTCTCTACACAAGATCATGCCGCCGCCGCTATAGCTTCGAAAGGAATTTCAGTTTATGCGAAAAAAGGCGAGACCCTTGATGAGTATTGGAAATACACTCATTGCATTTTGGATTGGGATGATGAAAAACCTAATATGATTTTAGATGATGGTGGAGACGCCACAGGCTTACTAATATTGGGTAGTAAAGCAGAAAAAGATATTTCTGTACTAAATTCTCCTGAAAATGAAGAAGAAATTGCTTTATTTAAGTCAATTAAAAATAAATTAGAAGAAAATCCTTCTTTCTATTCCGATATTAAAACTAATATTCAAGGAGTGACCGAAGAAACAACGACTGGTGTGGCAAGATTATATCAATTACAAAAAGATGGACAACTACCTTTTCCTGCAATAAACGTTAATGATTCAGTAACTAAAAGTAAGTTTGATAATCTTTACGGATGTAGAGAATCATTAGTTGATAGTATTAAACGTGCAACCGATGTGATGATAGCCGGTAAAGTCGCTTTGGTAATAGGTTTTGGAGATGTAGGTAAAGGATCTGCTCAATCTTTAAGAGGTCTTGGAGCTATTGTAAAGATTGCTGAGGTAGATCCCATTTGTGCTTTACAAGCTGCGATGGAAGGTTATAGCGTTGTCACTCTAGATGATGTCGCTGAGGAGATTGACATTTTTGTAACCGCTACAGGTAACTACAAAGTCATCAAGCATGAACATCTTCTAAAAATGAAAGATGAAGCGATTGTTTGTAACATTGGACATTTTGATAATGAAATAGATGTTGCTTCACTTAAGCAATATAAATGGGATAACATCAAGCCCCAGGTTGATCACATTACACTACCTAATGGAAACAAAATTATTCTTTTAGCTGAAGGTAGATTAGTTAATTTAGGTTGTGCAACTGGACATCCTAGTTTTGTCATGAGTAATTCATTTACTAATCAAGTTTTAGCCCAAATAGAACTCTTTAGTAAAGGTGATAATTATTCAAATAAAGTTTATGTTTTACCAAAACACCTTGATGAGATGGTAGCGAGATTACATTTAGATAAAATTGGAGCGAAACTTACAACTTTAACTAAAGAACAAGCAAACTATATCAATGTTCCAGTTGAAGGACCATATAAATCTGAATTATATAGATATTGACTTTGAGCCTCTTGTTTCTAAATCTTATTAATTCACTTCCTGAATTAATTTCTAATGCAGTAGAAAATAATACAAATCTCGCATACATCTTAATCACTCTTGCTATGTTTTTGGAAAATATTATTCCACCAATTCCATCAGAAATTATTATGCCTTTGGGTGGTTTTGCAGTTCAGCAGGGAAGTCTTAATTTTTTTGTTGTTACTTTTTGTGGTTTAATTGGCACAGTTTTAGGAGCTTTACCATGGTATTATCTTGGTAAGGTTGTAAATGAAAAAAAAATATCTCATTTTGTTAATAATAAAGGCAGATTTCTAGGTATAACACAAAAGGACATAGAAAAAAGTAGATTATGGTTTGATAAATATGGGATAACTTTAGTTTTTTGGGGCCGCTTAGTCCCTGGAGTGAGAACTTTAATTTCAATACCTGCAGGCATTGAATTAATGCCCTTTAGACAATTTGTGCTCTGGACTAGTTTAGGAAGTTTAATATGGGTACTTGCTTTAACTTCTGCAGGTTACTATTTTGGTGGGCAATATCATCAAATAGCTAGTTATCTAGAAAATTTTAAGATCCTTATTAAACCAATATTTGTAATTATTCTGATTTTCTTCGCATCGAAACTAATTATTAACATTAAACAAAATAATTAATCAAAAAGGTATTTCATTGGGATTATTGTTATTGGAAAAATTATTTTCGCTGTCTCTTTTTGAACCCAGTAAATTTAATCGATCAACTCTAATAACTGGCTTAAATCTATCCTCCCCAGAACTTTTATCTTTCCAAGTATCAATTTTGAAACTTCCAGTTATGCCAATTAAGGAACCTTTTTTTACATAATCTGCGGCTATTTGAGCTTGTTTACCCCATATTTCTAAATTAAACCAGTCAGGTTCTTCATCTCTACTTCTTCGGTTAACTGCAATTGTAAAGTTTGCAACTGTACTTCCTGATTCAAAATATCTGACATCAGGTTCTCTTCCTGCACGTCCTACAAGATTAATTGTGTTAATTTCCATAATTATTTTTTTTTTAATAATACACATTTTTGTTAGGTTTGCTTGAAGTTTTGCTAGCTATTCATGACTAAATAAAAATATTTGCTGGTTATTTAAAAAAAACATCTATTATTTGTAAAACTGTGTAATTATTGTGATTTTTAATAGATTAAAATTTTCCCGCGATATTGGAATTGACTTGGGAACTGCAAATACATTGATTCATGTTTCAGGTAAGGGTGTAGTGCTTCAAGAACCTTCAGTTGTTGCAATGGATCTAGAAGAGGGTATTCCTTTAGCTGTAGGTCACGATGCAAAATTAATGCTTGGACGAACCCCAGGTAATATCCGAGCAGTGAGACCTCTAAAAGATGGTGTAATTGCAGATTTTGATGCTGCTGAGCAAATGTTAAAAATGTTCATACAGAAATCTAATGAGGGAAGGGGGATACTTGCACCAAGATTAATTATTGGAATCCCTAGTGGAGTAACAAGCGTGGAAAGAAGAGCTGTGCGCGAAGCAGGATTAGCAGGGGCACGAGAAGTTTATTTAATAGATGAGCCAGTAGCCGCTGCAATTGGAGCTTCGCTTCCTGTTACAGAGCCAATAGGTACGATGATTGTTGATATTGGTGGTGGAACAACAGAAGTTGCAGTACTAAGTTTAGGTGGAACAGTATTGAGTGAATCTGTAAGAGTAGCAGGGGATGAGATTAATGACTCTATTTCTATGTACTTAAAGAAAAATCATAATATGGCTGTTGGAGAAAGAACTGCTGAAGATATTAAAATTAAAATTGGTTCAGCATTCCCTAATGATGAGTTTGATCAAACAACTATGGAAGTTAGAGGATTACATTTATTGTCTGGATTGCCACGTTGTATTAATTTATCATCAGGAGAAATAAGAGAGGCAATGGCTGACCCCTTAAACAAAATTGTAGAGGCAGTCAAAAGAACGCTTGAAAGAACTCCACCAGAACTTGCAGCTGATATTGTTGATAGAGGAATTATGCTTGCTGGGGGTGGAGCATTAGTGCGTGGCATCAGTGATTTACTGAGTCATGAGACAGGCATATTTACACATATTGCAGAAGATCCTTTGTTTTGTGTAGTAAATGGGTGTGGAGAAGTATTAGATGATTTTAAAAAATTAAGAAGAGTTGTTGATACTCCAGACTTTGCAAGAAATGCTATCAGAGATTAATGCTCGATAAAAGGCGAATATATTCAGTCCGGTGGTGGAATAAAAAGAAATTATGGGTGATAGTATTATTTTTATCTTTTTTTGTATTCGTAAGGATCTCTAAGGGTTCAATTTATCGAGATCTTTATTATTTTTTATCAAAACCATTTTGGCCAGGAGAATTTCAACAAGAAATATTGCTGAAAAGTTACGAACAAGAGCTTTATGCAAAACTAACTCAATTAGAAAAAGATAATCAGAGATTGAGAGAGCTTTTATCTCTTCAAAGAGTCACAAATGAGGATAGAATCAATGCCTCGGTTATTTCAAGGCAAACTTCAAGTTGGTGGAATATTGTTATCTTAAATAAAGGTTCTAGAGATGGAGTTGAGGTCGGGGATATTGTTGTTGGTCCTGGAGGCTTGATTGGAATAATAGATAATATTTCTCTATTAACATCTTCAGTTAAATTAATTACTTCATTTGATAGTCAATTAGGAGTATGGACTCAAAGAGGAAATATTCATGGGTTATTAATTGGTCAAGGTAATGAATCTCCATTACTAACTTTTTACCTAAAGGAAATAGATGTAAAAGTAGGTGATTTTGTATTTTCCTCACCTGCTAGTACTATTTTGCCGCCAAATTTGCCAATAGGTATTATTGAGACTGTTGATAAAGAATTGGGTCCTGCAGTAGTTGCAACAGTAAAGTTGCTAGCAGACCCACAAGCTATTGATTGGGTTCAAATATTAAAAATGAGAATCTAATGAGAATTGCTCCCAAAATCAACCTATCAATAGCATCTGTTTTGATTATTCCAATAATGATTTTTTGGAATCCACCATTTTTTTCATTAATGGGTGTTCAACCTTATTGGCCATTATTTTGGCTGTTACCATGGGCAATTATTTACGGTTCTTTAGATGGTTTTGTTGCAGGACTTTTTTTAGGTTTAGTATTGGATGCCATTAATAATGATTTTTATACTCAAATACCTGGTTTAGTAATTTGCGGTCTTTGGTTTGGGAGTCTTAATGATGGTAAAAAGAATATAAATAAGCTCAAGTATGGATTACTAGCATCCTTAGGGACTTTAATTTGTGGAATAATATATTTATTACAAATTGTACTTTTTGGTATTCATAATGAAGTTTCTTATTTATTTTCTTATGCCATAAAAAATATTGTTTCTCAATTTTTTTTAACTGGACTGTTAGCCCCAATTTTTTCTTCTTGGCTTTTTTTGTTATTTATTAAGGAAAAAAATCAAAGATATAAAAGCTTCCACAATTAAAAGAAATTTAGTCTTGCATTCTTTCATCCAGTTTGTATTTTGAATAATAAAAAAATTTTGTATTTATTGAAGATATATCTTTGTGGGTTCTTAATGTTATATTTTTACTTGTTAGATTAATAAAACGGAAACGTTAAAAGCTTAATTGCTTTGAATTTAATTAAGTAATCTTTTTTTTATCGATGTCAAAAGCAAGTATTCTAGTAGTTGATGATGAACCAGCTGTATTAAAGGTTTTAGTTACAAGACTGCAATTAGCTGGTTATCAGGTTTTTTCTGCAACGAATGGAGAAGAAGCTATTGAGGTTTTTCATAAGGAATCTCCTGATTTGATAGTTCTTGATGTAATGCTCCCCAAAATGGATGGATTTGCAGTTTGTAGGCGAATCAGGGCTGAGTCAGTTGTTCCAATAATTTTCCTGACTGCTTTAGAAGCTATTTCTGAGAGAGTAGCTGGCCTTGATTTAGGGGCTGATGATTATCTATCAAAGCCATTTAGTCCGAAGGAACTAGAAGCTCGTATTGCAACCATTCTAAGGCGAATGGGCCCTAGTATAACTGTGGCAGAAACAAAGGAAGTTCCATCTGGGAAAGGTGTTATGAAGTTTGGGAATTTAGTTGTTGATACTAATAGAAGACAAGTTTCAAGAGCAGGTGAAAGAATCAGTCTCACTTATACTGAATTTAGCTTGCTAGAACTTTTATTCGATGAGCCAGGGAAGGTTGTTCCTCGGGCAGAGATTCTTGAGCAGTTATGGGGTTACCCTCCTCGTAGAGCGGCAGATTTAAGGGTTGTAGATGTTTATGTTGCAAGATTAAGAGGTAAATTAGAACCTGACCCCAGGAATCCTGAATTAATCCTAACTGTGCGGGGGATTGGATATGCCTCCCAAAGGGTCGGTGAAACAGCAACTTCTATGGCAAGTTGAGTCTTATTCTGATAACTTAATTAAATGCAACCCTTATAATTTATTTTGTCTGAATTTAGAGAAGCTCGATTAAGTAAAGCTAACGCGTTAATTGGAAAGGGATTTGAACCTTATCTGGGAAGTTTTGATGTAACACATTCATCTAAATATTTAGTTGAAAAATATAGTTTTTTAGGGGAAGGTGAAGAATACGATCTTCATGTATCCATAGCAGGAAGAGTCTTAACCAAAAGAATCATGGGTAAGATTGCTTTTTTTACTATCTCCGATCAAGAAGGTTTAATTCAACTTTATTTAGATAAATTAATTATTGATAATAATCATTCTTCACAAAAGTTTCTTTCATTTCTAGATTTAAAAGATTTAGTAGATATTGGAGATTGGATTGGAGTTCAAGGCACAATAAAAAAAACCAATAAAGGAGAATTATCTATCAAAGTTACACAATGGGAAATGTTATCTAAATCTCTACAGCCATTACCTGATAAATGGCATGGTTTAACGGATATTGAAAAAAGGTATAGACAAAGATATCTTGACTTGATAGTCAATCCTCAATCAAAGAATGTTTTTAAAACTAGAGCAACCTGTATAAGTCTTATAAGAAGATGGTTGGATGATAATGGATTCTTAGAAATAGAGACGCCAATATTACAGTCAGAGGCAGGAGGAGCTGAGGCAAGACCATTTGTAACGCATCATAATACCTTAGATATTCCCTTGTATTTACGGATAGCTACAGAATTGCACTTGAAAAGAATGGTAGTGGGTGGTTTTGAAAGGGTTTATGAGTTAGGAAGAATTTTTCGGAATGAAGGTATAAGTACGAAGCATAACCCTGAATTTACTTCTGTTGAAATTTATCAGGCGTATTCAAACTATTTAGATATGATGAATATGACAGAGGAATTAATTAACAATATAGTTCTGAGTATTTGTAACTCCCTTGATATCAATTACCAGGGACAAGAAATTAGTTTTTCTAACTCTTGGGAAAGGATAACAATGAAAGATGTAGTAAAAAAATATACTGATATTGATTTTGATGCTTTTAATGGGGACTTTAATTGTGCTAAAACTGCCGTTGAAGCAAACAATATAGAAATACCACCTCAAATTGATTCACTAGGAAAGTTATTAAATGAAGTCTTCGAACAAAAAGTTGAAGCATTACTCATACAACCAACTTTTGTCTTTGATTACCCAGTTGAAATATCTCCTTTAGCTAGACGACACGCTACAGATAAGAGTCTTGTGGAGAGATTTGAATTATTTATTGCTGGTCGTGAAATTGCGAATGCTTTTAGTGAGTTGATAGATCCTGTTGATCAAAGAGAACGATTAGAGATGCAACAGTCTTTAAGAGAAGCAGGAGATCTAGAAGCTCATAGTGTCGATGAGGACTTTTTGAATGCATTAGAAATTGGCATGCCTCCTACAGGGGGATTAGGAATTGGAATTGATAGATTAATTATGTTAATAACAGATAGTCCCTCAATTAGAGATGTTATACCGTTCCCGTTACTCAAACCAGAATTTACTTTGAATAAATCTTAAAATGTTACCTTGAATGAAGTAAAATAATATTAATCCAATACGAAATGTTTTAAATGAGTGGTGAACGTGTTGGCTTCCGATTCAAGCACAAAGACGCAGTTGTTAAAAGAAATCCCCAAGGCCGATCAAGAAGAGGGTGGGTCATGGAACCTGTCGAGCAAACTACAAGTAGGGGTACAAAAATGCCAGCCTACAAAATTCGTTGGAGAGATAGCGAGCGTCCTGAAATAGTTTTGCAACATATGCTCATTGCCGACCCAGATCCCTCCCCTCCCCCTGATACCGTGAGCTTAAGTCCTTAATAGTTTTCTAGAAACTATCTGATTAGTGCTGAACGTATTTCTTTGTTTATATCTTTCTTTTTATCTGCTTGACGCTTATCATATATTTTCTTTCCTTTTCCAAGTCCTAAATTTAGTTTAATCCAAGATCCTTTAAGATAAATTGATAATGGTACGATAGTAAGTCCTTTTTTTTCCGCTCTCGCTTTAAGTTTGAGGATTTCTTTTTTGTGAATTAATATTTTCCTTTCCCTTAAAGGGTCATGATTAAAAAATGCTCCAACATTAGTATGTGGTGAAATGTGGACATTCTTTAAAAGAATTTCATTATTATTAAACGAGCAATAACCATCTCTTAGGTTTACCTTTCCACTTCTTATTGATTTTACTTCTGTTCCTAAAAGTTCAATCCCAGCCTCAATTGTCTCTAGTATTTCATATTGAAATCTTGCATATTTATTTTGTGCAAGCATCTTTTTTATTGAATTCTTTTTTGACGATTTTTGCATTATCTTCTTAATGAATGTTTCTCCTAAGGAGAATTGATACTAATCTTGCATTATGGCAATCATATCTTCTAGTTTAAATGAATCGGAATCTTCTCGCCCCCAAAAAGGGTTAAGAATAGTTGGCTCAGAAAATCTTCCAGAAGATCGAGAAAATAAACAACCTCTATTTAATCGTCCAAAAAATCTAGCAGAATTTATTGGTCATGATGAATTAAAAACATCATTAAAAATCGCAATAGATGCATCTCTCTATAGGAAGGAATGTCTTGAACATGTTCTCTTTTATGGCCAGCCAGGTTTAGGTAAAACAACCTTAGCATTACTTATTGCAAATGAAATGAATACTACTTGCAAGGTAACTAATGCATCTCTACTGGAAAGGCCAAGAGACATAGTTGGTTTACTACTTGGTTTAAAACAAAATGAGATTTTGTTTATTGATGAAATTCATAGATTAAATAAATTAACGCAAGAAATTTTATATTCTGCTATGGAAGATTTTAGACTAGACCTAACTGCTGGAGCAAATAAAGGTACTAGAAGTAGAACTATTTATATTAAAAGATTTACTCTTGTAGGTGCCACAACAAAGTTAGCTTCAATAAGTAATCCAATGCGGGATAGATTCGGAATATGTCAAAAGATCGAGTTATATACTTCTAAAGATCTGCAGGAAATCATCTTTTACTACTCTGCTTTCTTAGGTATCAAGATAGAAAAAGGTGCGGGCACTCTTTTAGCAAAGAGTTCAAGAGGTACTCCAAGAATAGCCTTAAGATTACTAAAAAGAACGAGAGATTTTGCTCAAGTAATAAGAAATACCAATACTATTTCAATAGAAATAGTGCAATCAGCATTAAATTACCAAAAAATAGATGATAAAGGTTTAGATCAAACTGATAGAAAGTATCTTGATTTTTTATTTAGAAATAATAATTCTCCTATGGGCTTGGAGGCAATTGCAGCGGCTTTAGGTGAAGATTCTTCAATGTTAGAATTTGTTGTAGAACCATATTTACTTCAATTGGGTTTTGTTTTACGAACCCCAAGGGGAAGAAAACTTTCTTCACTAGGAGAGAAATATTTTAATGAATTGCAAAAAAATATTTAAGTTTTTAACTTTCAGACAAGTTAAATATCTTTGTTTATTAATTGTATATTTTATCAATGTTTTGCCAATATATTCTTTGGAGAATAGAGAGGAACTATTTCGAGAAGCATTAGAAAATAGTTCTATAGGCCAATTTAATGTTTCATTAGAGCAATGGAATAATTATTTGCAAATTTACCCTGAGGATTCAGCCGCTTTAAGTAATAGAGGTAATGTAAGACTAATTTTAGGAGATCCTCAAGGGTCTATAGAGGATCAAAATTATTCCATCAAAGTTAAACCGGATGAATTAGATCCTTATATTAATAGAGGTATTGCTTATGAAGCATTAGGTCTTTGGAAGAATGCAAAAGATGATTATCAATTTGTAATTTCTCAAGAAAGTGAGAATTTTTCAGCTCTTTATAATTTAGCTAATGTAGAAGGCTCTCTTTCTAACTGGGAAGAAGCAAGAAATTTATTTTATAAGGCTTCGCAATCTAATACAGGATTTGCCATGTCAAGATCTAGTATGGCGTTAGCTGATTATCAGTTGGGTAATATCGATAATGCTGAAAGTGAATTGAGAAAGTTAATTCGTAAATATCCAACATTGGCTGATGCAAGGGCTGCCCTGACGGCATTGCAATGGTCAAAAGGTAAAGTTGGAGAGGCCGAGAGTAATTGGATAGCTGCTATAGAATTAGATCCGAGGTATGCTCAAGAACAATGGCTTTTAGATGTCCGAAGATGGCCACCAAAACCTACCAGTGATTTAATGAAATTTATTTCTTTGAACTAATTTATGGATAATCAGTTATTTGATGAAAAGTTGGATGCTTTCTTTGATGAACTCATAGAAATAAGAAGACACATTCATGCTCATCCAGAGTTGAGTGGTTTAGAGCATCAGACTGCAGTCCTCATTTCTGGGTATCTAAAAGAAATTGACTGGAAAGTTCAAGAATCAGTAGGTAGGACGGGTTTAACTGCTGAATATGGATCTAGTCATAAAGGTTATATAGGATTGAGAGTTGATATGGATGCATTGCCAATTCAAGAAAATACAAATTTAAGTTTTTCCTCTAAAGTTGACGGAATAATGCATGCATGTGGACACGATATTCATACATGCATAGGGTTAGGAGTGGCCAGGCTAATAAATTCTTTAGACCTTCAAATTGGTACTAGAATTATTTTTCAACCTGCTGAGGAAATTGCAAGCGGAGCCAAATGGATGATTAATGATGGTGTTACAAAAGATTTAAGGAAGCTCATTGGTGTTCATGTATATCCTGATTTGCCCTCTGGAATGGTAGGAATAAGAGATGGAGGTTTAACGGCAGCCGCTGGTGAAATTTCTGTAGATATCATTGGCAAATCAGCTCATGGAGCAAGGCCTCATCAAGGAGTAGATGCAATTTGGGTTGCTGCAAAGATAATTTCTGGGGTGCAAGAATTGATAACAAGAAAATTAGATGCATTAAATCCTGTCGTAATAACATTTGGAAAAATTAATGGAGGGAAAGCTTATAATGTACTAGCTGATAATGTTAATATTTTAGGAACGGCAAGATGTACAGATTTAAATACTTTCGAAAATTTGGGTGACTGGCTCAAGCAAATAATATCTGATATAGCGAGTAGTTATGGTGCTCAGGTAGTAGTCAAATTTAAAAAAATTACTCCCCCCGTTAATAATGATTTACAAGTCAATCAAGCATTAAGAAATAGTGCAATTGAATTAATTGGTCATGAGAATGTCATTGAATTAAATAAACCTTCTATGGGTGCCGAAGATTTTGCAGAGTTCTTAAATTATGTTCCTGGAGCAATGTTTAGACTTGGTGTGGATGATAATCTCAATAATTCCTCTCCACTGCATAGTGCTGAATTTAACCCCAATGAAGGAGCAATGAAAATAGCTATTAAATTAATTACAAAATCTATAATAAAATTAAGTTGTTAATCTTTTTATTAAGATCAATGAAGTTAAGCATTTTAAATACATATAATTTAATTGCCCTTTTGATGATTGTTGTTTCAATCATTGGTTTTAACTATTCAAATGAAAGAAAAAAATATTTTTATTTACCCATGGGTTTTATTGGATCATACCTAATAATAATTAGAGAAATTGGTAGAAAAAGAGCAAGAAAAGAAATTTTAAATAAAGTGCAGTTTTATAGAAAAGTTAAATAAATTCTTATTTTATTTATATTATTTATATTTTGGATGACTTAATTTTTAAAAAGAGCTATTTTTTAATTATTACTAAGTTATTAAATTTAATCTTTTGCATCTTCAAACTTTTTGCAACTTATTCATTTCTTAATGATTTAGAAAATTGAATTTGATTCAATCTTAGTTAAATTAAATTATTTAAAATTTTAGTTATGAGAACTTCTTGGATAAAACCACGCTTGGGTCAGAAAAATATTACACAAATGAATTTCGCTAGAAATGGACAGATTACTGAAGAGATGGATTTTGTAGCAAAAAGAGAAAATCTACCCTCTTCATTAATAATGGAAGAGGTTGCACGAGGAAGACTAATAATTCCTGCAAATATTAACCATGCTAATTTAGAGCCAATGTGTATTGGAATTGCTTCCAAATGTAAGGTGAATGCAAATATTGGAGCATCTCCAAATGCAAGCAATATTGATGAAGAGGTTGCCAAATTAAATTTAGCTGTAAAGTATGGTGCCGATACTGTGATGGATTTATCAACTGGCGGAGTGAATCTAGATGAAGTTCGAACAGCAATTATTCAGGCATCTCCAGTTCCAATTGGCACTGTACCTGTTTATCAGGCATTAGAAAGCGTTCATGGATCAATAGATAGATTAACAGAAGATGATTTCTTACATATTATCGAGAAGCACTGTCAACAAGGTGTAGATTATCAGACAATACATGCTGGTTTACTTATCGAGCATTTACCTAAAGTAAAAGGCAGAATAACTGGCATAGTTAGCAGGGGAGGAGGGATACTTGCCCAATGGATGTTGCACCATTTTAAACAAAATCCCTTGTATACAAGATTTGATGATATTTGTGAAATTTTTAAAAAATATGATTGTACATTTTCTTTAGGCGATTCTTTAAGACCTGGATGTTTACATGATGCCTCAGATGAGGCGCAGTTGGCCGAGTTAAAAACTCTTGGAGAACTAACAAAAAGAGCTTGGTCTCATAATGTGCAGGTTATGGTAGAAGGCCCAGGCCATGTACCAATGGATCAAATCGAGTTTAATGTGAGAAAACAAATGGAGGAATGCTCTGAAGCCCCATTTTATGTTTTAGGACCTCTCGTGACAGATATATCTCCTGGCTACGATCATATATCAAGTGCAATTGGAGCAGCTATGGCAGGTTGGTATGGTACTGCAATGCTGTGTTATGTAACACCAAAAGAACATTTAGGATTACCTAATGCGAATGATGTTCGAGAGGGTTTAATAGCATATAAAATAGCAGCTCATGCTGCTGATGTAGCAAGACATAGAGCTGGTGCGAGAGATAGAGATGATGAATTGAGTCATGCAAGGTATAACTTTGACTGGAATAGGCAGTTTGAGCTCTCTCTTGATCCAGAAAAAGCCAGACAATTCCATGACGAGACATTACCTGATGAAATATTCAAGAAGGCTGAATTTTGTTCAATGTGTGGTCCCAAGCATTGCCCAATGAATACAAAGATATCAGATCAGTCTCTTGATGAGCTGAAGAATAAATTATCTCACTGCTCAACTTCTATCTAGTAAACTTAGTCTTTACAGGATTTCTTTCGTTTTCGCAACGACATTGTCTACTGTAAATCCAAATTTATCCATACATTTTCCACCAGGAGCGGATGCACCAAATCTGTCCATAGTAATACAGACTCCATCAATACCTACATATTTATGCCAACCAAAGGAATGTGCCGCTTCAACAACAACTCTTTTTTTAACTTTTTTTGGTAAGATATCTTCCTTGTATTCCTCACTTTGTTCTTCAAATAGCTCAATGCAAGGCATAGAAATTACACGAGTTTTGTGCCCTAATTTTTCTATTTCTTTGCTTGCTTCGATACAAAGATTTAATTCGCTTCCTGTGCCAATAAATATAATATCAGGGGTGCCCTCACAGTCCGCAACCACGTAACCTCCCAATGCGACTTTATCTATTGATGTTTTTTCTTGATTAGGCATGCCTTGTCTACTTAGACAAAGAGCGGATGGACGCTTTCTATTTTGAATAGCAATTTTATATGCACCACTTGTTTCATTGCCATCTCCAGGACGGAAAACAAGCATATTAGGCATTGCTCGTAAAGAAGGAATAGTTTCAACTGGTTGATGAGTAGGACCATCTTCCCCAACTCCTATTGAATCGTGAGTTAATACATAGATAACTCCTAGTTCACTTAAGGCAGACAATCTCATAGAGCCTCTCATATAGTCTGCAAAGACTAAGAAAGTTCCACCGTAGGGGATTAAACCGCTGTCATGATAAGCAATTCCATTTAAAATTGCTGCCATTGCATGTTCTCTAACTCCAAAGTGTAAGTATCTTTTTTCTGGAGACTCTGCTTGAAAAGATCCAGTTTCTCCCTTGATATCTGTGTAGTTAGAGTGAGTTAAATCAGCAGATCCTCCAATTAATTCGGGTAGATTAGGTCCAAGAGCACCTAAACATATCTGTGAATGTTTTCTCGTCGCTAAACCTTTATCTTCAGGGGTATATTGCGGTAGATCAGCATCCCAGTTTTCTGGTAATTCCCCATTCATCATTCTCTGTAATTCTGCCCCTTCAGATGGAAATGCATTTTTGTAATCTTGAAATTTTAAATTCCAATTTTTTTCAGATTCTTCGCCTTTTGTAATAGCTTTTCTAAATTGCGCATATACTTCTTCCGGTATTTGAAATGGAGGGTATTCCCAATTTAAGAATTCTCGTGTTAATTGCGCTTCTTCTTCCCCTACTGCCGCTCCATGGATACCTGCAGTATCAGACTTATTTGGAGAACCATATCCTATAGTTGTTGAAATTTTAATAATTGATGGTTTATCTTTAACACCTTTTGCAACCTCAATTGCTTTGGAGATTCCCTCTATGTCATGATTACCATCTTTTACATGTTGCACATGCCATCCATAAGCTTCATATCTTTTTAAGACATCTTCTGTAAAGGATACGTCTGTGCGTCCATCGATAGTAATTTGATTATCATCATAAAGTGCAATTAGCTTTCCTAATTTAAGATGACCTGCAAGAGAACATGCCTCAGATGCAATACCTTCTTGATTACAACCATCTCCCATGATCACATATGTATAATGATCGACAATTTCATAATTGGGCTTATTGAACTTAGCACCTAAATGAGCTTCTGCTATTGCAAGTCCCACAGCGTTGGAGATGCCTGCACCCAAAGGTCCAGCTGTAACTTCTACTCCTTCGGTTTCAAATGTTTCAGGATGACCTGGTGTTTTGGAACCCCATTGACGAAACTCTTTTATATCCTCTATTGAGACTGATTTGTAACCTGTTAAATGAAGAAGTGAATAAAGTAACATGCAACCATGGCCAGCAGATAATACAAACCTATCTCGATTAAACCATTTAGGGTTCTTTGGATTATGGTTCAAAGCATTTTGCCATAGTGCATAACCCATTGGGGCACATCCCATAGGAAGACCTGGATGTCCACTATTGGATTTGTTTACTGCATCTACAGCTAGCATTCGTATACTATTTACACAGAGTGATTCTAAGGAAACGGTTGCAGCGACCATTGTTTTAAATAAGGTAAGTTGAATATTTTGAATTGAGTGTCATTATAAATGTTTGCTAAATGCTAAACAAACATTGTGACCCCCAAATCCGAAGGAGTTTGAAAGAGCCACTTTAATGTCAGTGTCTCTAGCAGTATTTGGTACATAATCAAGATCACAATCAGGATCTGGATTAACGTAGTTGATTGTAGGAGGAACAAAATTATGTGTCAAAGAAAGTATACAAGCTACTGCTTCTATGCCTCCTGAACCTCCAAGGAGATGACCAGTCATCGACTTAGTCGAGCTTACAGGAATAAGGTAAGATCTGTCTTTAAAAATTGATTTAATTGCGGCAGTTTCGTTACTGTCATTTGCTGAGGTGCTTGTGCCATGAGCATTAATGTAATCAATTTCGTCAAAGTTCAAATTAGCATCTTCAATTGCCAATTTAATAGCTTCTGCACCCCCCTTGCCTCCTGGCGCTGGGGCGGTGATGTGATGAGCATCACATGTCGTGCCATATCCGACAATTTCCGCATAAATTCTTGCGCCTCTTTTTTTTGCGTTTTCAAGAGTTTCTAAAATTAGAATTCCTGATCCTTCACCAATAACAAAGCCATCTCTTTCAGCATCAAAAGGCCTGCTAGCAGTTTCAGGACTCTCATTTCGAAATGACAGTGCTTTAGCGCTTGCAAAGCCAGCTACACCTAGAGGGGTTATGCTGGCTTCTGCACCCCCACACACCATCGCATCAGCTTTACCCATTTGTAACAGTCTGAAAGCATCTCCAATAGCATTTGATCCTGCGGCACAAGCTGTTGAAACAGATGAGCTTGGTCCTTTTGCTCCTAGGGCAATTGCTGCTAAACCAGTAGCCATATTAGGAATCATCATGGGTACTGTGAATGGACTTACACGTTTTGGCCCTTTAAGGTTAAGAATTTGAGCTTGAGTTTCCATTGTTAATAAGCCACCCACCCCGGAGCCAATAATGACACCAATTCTAGATGCATTGCTTTCTGTAATTTGGAGTCCAGAATCTTTAAAGGCTTGTTTTGCTGCAATAACTCCAAGCTGGGAAAATCTGTCCCATCTTTTAGATTCCTTTGGTTCTATAAAATCTTCAGATTTAAGATTTTTTACTTCTGCAGCAAATTTGCAAGGATGTTGTTCAGGGTTAAATAGAGTTATCCCTGATACACCATTAGTTCCTTTCTGTAGGCCAATTAAATATTCATCAATATTATTACCAATTGGCGTTACAGCACCAATTCCTGTAATAACAACTCGATGGAAATTTGCGATCACTAAACTAACCTTTTTTTTCTTCGATAAATTTTACAGCATCTCCAACTGTTGTAATACCTTCTGCGGCTTCGTCAGGTATTTCAATGTCAAATGCCTCCTCAAGAGCCATGACAAGCTCAACAGTGTCCAGTGAGTCTGCACCTAAATCATTTTGGAAGTTTGAGTCAGTTTTTACTTCCTCAGACTCTACGCTCAATTGCTCTGAAACTATTGAGCGAACTTTTTGGAAGGTTTCTTCTTGTGACATAGTTATGAAAAAAAGACTAATTTCTATAAGATTTTATGCCCTAGAGTTAACAAGAGTGAAGCATATCTTAATTTTTTTAATTTCTTTGTAAGACAATAGTATTATATAACGAGGTTCTCAAAGAAAATTTTTTAATGTCACACGCAGTAAAAATTTACGACACATGCATTGGTTGCACTCAATGTGTAAGAGCATGTCCCTTAGATGTTCTAGAAATGGTTCCATGGGATGGCTGTAAAGCCGGACAAATTGCATCTTCACCTAGGACAGAAGATTGTGTAGGTTGCAAAAGATGTGAAACAGCTTGCCCTACTGACTTTTTAAGTATAAGAGTATACTTAGGAGATGAAACTTCTAGAAGTATGGGACTAGCCTATTAATTTTAATAGTGCAGTTCTAATAGAGTCCACATTTAGGATTAAATTTATAATTTTCAATTAAGTTATAAAAAAAGATAGATTTATATGTGTGGAATAGTCGCTGTTACTGGATATAGAAAAGCTTTATCCCTTCTTCTTGATGGATTAGAAAAATTAGAATATAGAGGCTATGATTCCGCTGGCATAGCAATTGTGAATTCTGAGAATAAGGAATTAGTTTGTAACAAATCAGAAGGTAAATTAATTAATTTAATTAATAAAGTTGGTCAAAAGGAAATATTAGGTACAGTTGGCATTGGCCATACTCGTTGGGCAACACATGGTAAACCTGAAGTTAAAAATGCCCATCCTCACCTAGATAGTAGCGGAAAAGTTGCGGTAGTTCAGAACGGCATAATAGAGAATTTCTTAGAATTGAGAAATAAATTAGAGGAAGAAGGAATTATTTTTAAATCAGATACTGATACTGAAGTCATACCTCATTTAATAAATAAAGAGTTAAATAATTTAAAAAAACTAAATCTTGAAGATAGCGGTTCAACCCTCTTAATCGCAGTAAGAAATGTACTTTCAGATTTAGAGGGGGCTTATGCTTTAGCTGTTCTTTGGTCCGATGCCCCTGACTCCTTAGTTATAGCAAGACGTCAAGCCCCTTTGATTATTGGATTAGGAGAGGGAGAATTTATTTGTGCAAGTGATACACCAGCAATAGTTGATTTTACGCAAACTATTTTGCCTATGGAAGATGAAGAAATTGCTTTATTAACTCCTTTGGGAATAGAACTTTACGATTCTAATAATGAGAGGCAATACAGAAATCCAATCTCCCTAAAATGTTCAGAACAAGTAGTAGATAAAAAAAACTTTCGTCATTACATGCATAAAGAGATTTATGAACAACCTGAGCTTACTCAAAAGTGGATAAAAAACTATTTAATTAAAAATAGTGAATCAGGTCTTATTAAAGTGAACTATAGTTTTGATACTAATTTTCTTGAAAATATTGAAAGAATTCAAATATTAGCTTGCGGTACCAGTAGACATGCTTCTATGGTTGGTAGTTATTTGTTAGAGCAATTTGCTGGTATACCTACAGATGTTTTTTATGCAAGTGAATTTAGATATTCCCCACCACCTATTCTTCCTAATACATTAACCATAGGAGTTACTCAATCCGGGGAGACAGCTGATACTTTAGCAGCATTAAGTATGGAAATTTCAAGAAGAGAAGATCTAAAAGATGAATTATGTAAACCAAATTTAATAGCCATAACAAATAGACCAGATAGTTCAATAGGAAGACAAATATCTAATGTAATTGATATCTCAGCAGGTATAGAGATTGGAGTTGCAGCTACAAAAACTTTTTTTGGCCAATTATTGTCTTTTTATGGATTAGCTATTACCTTTGCACAGATTAAAAGAAGTAAAACAGATGATGAAATTAATCAATTAATTTCTAATCTTGAAAATTTACCTCCACTTTTAAAAGAACTTGTGGATCAACATAATGAAATATCAGAAAAACTTGCCCATGACTTTTCAGATATTAAAGATGTAATTTTTCTTGGAAGAGGAATAAATTATCCAATTGCTCTTGAGGGTGCTCTTAAGTTAAAAGAAATTAGTTATATTCATGCTGCTGGTTATCCAGCTGGTGAGATGAAGCATGGCCCCATAGCATTGTTAGAAAAAAAAGTTCCTGTTATATCAATTGCAACACCAGGAAAAGTGTTTGAAAAAGTTATTAGCAACGCACAAGAAGCAAAAGCTAGGGACTCATATTTAATAGGGATTGCTCCTAAATGTGATGGCACTGAAATTTTCGATTATTTGATGCCCTTACCTTTATCAGATGAATGGCTTTCACCATTATTGGCAGTTATTCCTCTTCAATTATTGAGTTATCATATTGCAGCCCATAGAGGACTGGATGTAGATCAACCAAGAAACTTAGCAAAAAGCGTAACTGTTGAATAATATCCAAAGTGATAATTAAATATTCAAAGCTATGTAAATGTTTGGAGTGTGAGATTATTTACTAATATTGAAAAAATGGCAATATAAACTGTTATTTAATTTCTGATGATAATTGATTTTTTTTATTACTTTTTTTAAACAAGGTGATTTAGAAGTGAATTAGTTTTTTGGAAATTATATTTTTATTAGATTCTTCTTAAATAAAAAGTAGTTTATAATCATCAATAAATTTGTTCAGTTATGTGGGAAAAAACTAAAAACTTAGCAAACTTAGATGTTGGTAGTTATCGAAGTGTTTTAGGTTATGCAGGAGAATCTATAGCAATTGGTAGGGCATTAGTTTGTGGATATAATTTATTTTTTAAAGCTTGGAGGGATGCTAAATATGATGCTGTTTTAGATTCAAAAAATAATCTTTTTCGTGTAGAGATCAAACAAACGAGTGGCGATTCAAGTTTGACACTAACTTCAGGTGGAAGGGGAGGTAAACAGATAAGAGATGAAGTTAAAAAAGGTGATGAATCTAGAGAAAAAGTTTTATCAACCGCTGACTGCGATTTTGTTATTGGAGTACAGTCTTTAAGAGGAAATTGTTGGATAATTCCTGTTGAGCTTCTTGAAATTCTTGGAAAGAAATCTATAACCATATCTCAACTTTCTATTTTTGATGAAAAATGGAAAGTTTTCGATTTTGAAACAAAAAATATAACAGTAGAAATGATTAAAAAGGGATTTAAGGATTTCTCCTCTAATCAATTAGAGGATCTATGTAAAAAATTAAATATCTCAATTCCTTCTAATGATTCAGAAATTAAATTAACAAACCTTGCAAAACCAGTGAAGGTAAATAAACATAAAAGAATGATTTATGAGATTTGGATGCATATTTTAAGCCATTGCTAATTTTTTATTTGATTAAGTTGTTTAGTAAAAATAAAAATTAGGTTGACAAATAAATCAAATATGTTGCCATATATGTATGGACAAAAATAGCAACTCAAAAATACAGTTCAGACTCCCAAATGATCTCTCTAAGAATTTTAAAATTGTATGTCAACAATTGGGTGTAAAACCCTCTGAAAAATTAAGAGATTTAATGTGTGATTTTTTAGACAATTATGAGACTGAAGTTTTAAATAGAGAACCTTATATTTTCCCAAACTTAGTCAAAAAATCTCAATTTAATAAATTTTCCATTGGTGAAATGTATTGTGGTCCTGGTGGCATTGGATTAGCCGCCAAGAAATCAAAATTAATAGCCAACGGTAATAAATATGGTTTTGAGCATATTTGGGCTACAGATAATCATAAAGACACATGTATGACTTTCCAATCAAATATTTCATCACCTAGAGATAAAAATTTTAAAGTTATTTGCGAAGATATAAGCGATAGTTTGGTAGAAAAATTGCCTTACGTAGATGGCTTTTTATACGGCTTTCCATGTAATGACTTTAGTAATGTTGGAGAATCAAAGGGATTGGATGGAAAATATGGCTCTTTATATTCTTATGGAGTTAGCTATATAAATAAAAATAATCCAAAATTCTTTTTTGCAGAAAATGTATCTGGTTTATCAAATGCTAATTCAGGAAAGGCTTTTCAAAAAATATTAGATGAATTAGCTAACGCTGGTAATTTTGGTTATGAATTAACACCGCATTTATATAAATTTGAAGAATATGGTATACCTCAAGCGAGACACAGATACATAATAATTGGTATTAGAAAAGATTTAAAACTTAAATTTAAAGTACCTGAACCAACTCATATAAATGATTTTAAGAATTGTAGTCAAGCAATCTTAAATCCGCCAATTAATAATAAATGTGCAAACAACGAATTAACTAAGCAAAGTCGTAATGTTATTGAACGTCTAAAACACATAAAGCCAGGGGAAAATGCATGGCAAGCAAATCTTCCAGAGAATTTAAAATTAAAAGTTAAAAGCGCAAGGCTATCTATGATTTATAAAAGATTAGATCCTGATAAGCCTGCATATACCATTACTGGTAGCGGAGGAGGAGGTACTCATATGTATCATTGGTCTGAAAATAGAGCTTTAACTAATAGGGAACGTGCTCGATTACAAACTTTTCCTGATGAATTCGTTTTTCATGGATCTAAAGAAAGTGTTAGAAGACAAATAGGTATGGCAGTACCAGTTGAAGGAGCCAGAATTATTTTAGAAGCAATTTTAAAGACTTTTGCAGAAATTAAATATGCATCTGTCGAATCTAGTTTTATAACTAAAAAATCTCATAATGTTTTTAAATTTGATCAATCTGATAATGATGAAATAATTCCAGAAGCAGGTTAGACATATTTAAATAAAAAAATTTACGAAAAATAAAAAATTTAAAGTTCTAATAGACCCTTTGGGGGATTTATAATTAAGAATTTATTTTTTATATCTATCTCTGGGATTATTTCATTTACAAAAGGTACTAAAACCTCTTTATTTGTTTCAATAAGTCTTATTGTTAATAAACTATTTTTTTCATTATTAAAGTCGCATACTTCTCCAATGATTTTTAATTCGTTATTTTCAAATATTTTTACTTTTAAGTTTATGAGTTGAGACATGTGAAATTCTCCTTCTTTTAATGTGGGTATGTCGTTACTTTTAACTAATAATTTATAATTTCTAAGGCTTTCAGCTGAATTTCTGTTATTGATGTTTTTCAAACTAATAATAAAAATATCTGTACCTGGTTTGTGTGAACCGGAAATTAGTTCATAAGAGATAGGATCTTCATTATTTATTCTTAGCCATCTTTCTCCAGGTTTCGTAAATCTTTCTTCGAAGTCACTTAAAGATTTAACTTTTAATTTACCATCAATGCCATGGGGTGATGTTATTTCTCCAATAATTAGCCATTCATCTTGACCTGCCATAGTATTCTTAATTTATATTTGAAGGAAATTATGGAAAATTTAGCAAAGCCAATTCTTCCTGGTTGTGTGGTTCGTGTATCTGATGATAATTCTATTTATAAAGGGTATAAAGGTTTTGTTCAACGTGTTACTACAAAAAAAGCTGCCGTATTATTTGAAGGTGGTAATTGGGATAAACTAGTTACATTTGCTTTAAGTGATTTAGATTTAGTTTAATTAAAATGTACTTCATCTTTCATAACTTTTTCTAAGGCTACATAAGCAGCATTTTTTTCTGCTTGTTTATGTGATTTACCAAAAGATGTAGCGATTAATTTTCCCAAAATAGACAATTCACAACAAAATCTATTTGAATCTCCGTGTATTTTTGATACTTCTTTGATTTGATATTTAGGTAGATCAATTTTCTTTTGTTGACACCATTCTTGCAACGAAGACTTCGCGTTAAATAGGTGAGGTGACTCTAAAATTATTCTTGAATCAACTAGCCAGTATTGATCTAGCCATAAATTAATTTCTGAAATCGAATTGAAACTTTTATATATTGCTCCGATTAATGCTTCAGCAGTTTCGGCAATAATTGTATCTTTTGAATAGTTATCTCTTAGTGCTTGTTTTCCAACAATAATTATCTTTTCGAGGTTAATTTTTTTTCCTAGTTTTGTTAACCATTCATCGCTTACAATTTGGGCTCTTAGCTCTGATCTTTTTCCTACATCTATCTTTTTGTAGTTATGATCTATAAATTCAGATGCAGCTAATCTGAGTACAGCATCTCCAAAGAATTCCAACTTTTCATGGCTTTTATTTTTATGTGCAGATGAGTGAGTTAATGACTCATCGATATAACCAAGCATTTTAAGATCTTTATTAATTAATCCTTTTTCAAAGCGCTTTGATTTAATATTTAAATTCTTTAAAAAATCAATTAGATTTTCAATTCTTATATCATCAAGTCCAGAATTCATTGATATTAATAATGAAACTTTAAAGAGAAGCAGGTCATAAGCCGGGTTCTGTTCACTTTAAAAATATTAAAGCGGGTAATCATCTATCTAGGACTGGAATTACTTCTCAGCCTCAAGCGGCGCTAATAAGTAGACTTTAACAATGGCATTAAGTCTACTTAGCCTTGCTCCCAGCCGGGGTTTACCTAGCCAATACCTCTCAATATTGCTGGTGCGCTCTTACCGCACCTTTGCACCCTTGCCATACTTATAAAAGTATTAGGCGGTATGTTTCTGTGGCACTATCCTCACGGTTTCCCGCACTGGGAATTACCCAGCAAGCTTAGCCATGTGGGAGCCCGGACTTTCCTCAAAAAAGTTTTATTTCGTTTCCAAAATAAAACTTTTTTGCGATTACCTCTCCTGCTTCACTTAGCATAATGCTTATCATAAAAAAAAACAGTCTCTGGGGCTGTAGCTCAGCAGGATAGAGCAACGGTTTCCTAAACCGTAGGTCGTGGGTTCAAATCCCTCCAGTCCCGTAAATTTAATAAACTATATTTAGTATGCGTGCAAACATGCTACTCTGTAGCTAGCGTATATATAAGTAATAAGTCTTTTATGGCAAAGCTACATGACATGCGTTTAAAACTCTTGGTACAACAAGAGCATGAGCGTATTGCAAAATCCCAGCCTGGTGATTTAGATTTGTCTGTTGTTCAGGCAAGGTGTTTATGTTGGTTAGCTTTGTTAGCAGAAGCTCATGAAGATCAAGCTAATGATGCAGAAAAAAGAGGAGATGCAGAACAGGCGATGGGTTGGTTTGCTGATTCTATGCGTTTAAGAGATGTAATTAACCTAGTGACTAGTATTGAAATACCTTTGCCAGATAGTCCAGAAATAACAGACGAAAATGACGGTTTTTATAGTGATCCCACTATAAATGCATAATTAATGTAATGATATTAATAGCAATACTTTATGAAATTGTCGGAACAACCTTGTCAATGTGCAGATTGTCAAAGATTTTATCGTGAACATGATCGCCTAATAAGACAGTTTCCTACTTTAAAACAACAACAGGAATTGAATTGGGCTTCAATTCAATCATTTAGAACTTTATGCGGAAAAGTTTCAGAAGAGTTGCAAAAGAATATCTCAGAATTAGAGAATGATTGCTCAAATTTAGGAACTCAGAATAAGTTAAGTATTTCTGAAGTTACAGAGGCTCTTTCTGAAATAGAGAATATAAATGCACATTTATACTCCATAGAGGCTTTGATGGAGAGGATATTTGAAGTGAGAGTTTCCGATGAAATAGAGGCCAAATTTAAGGAGGTAGCAGGAGAAATAGCACCAGATCCTTTAAATATAGATAGATTGATTTTAAATAGATTATTTCACCAGGCACCTGATTCGCCTGATAAAAAGACAAATTCTAATTAGAGATAGCTATTCAATATCACAAGTAATTTCAACTGGCATTGGTGAAACCTTCCAAATAGATTTGCAATATTCTTTTATTGATCTGTCTGACGAAAAATATCCTGATCTTGCTATGTTTAACAATGCCATTTTGTTCCATTTCTTTTTATCAATCCAGGCCTTGCTAACAATATCTTGGGTTTTTAAATAATCGTCAAAATCTGCCATTACAAAAAATGGGTCACTACCTTTAAGACTATTTAAGAGGGGTTTGAATAAATCTTTATCACCATTACTGAAATGTCCAATTTCAATTAACTGAATGACCTCTTTTAATTCAGATGAGCTTTCGATATATGATTTAGGGGAATATCCTGAAAGTTTAAGATCCATGATTTGACTTTCGGTTTTTCCAAAAAGAAAGAAATTTTCAGGTTTTACTAATTCCCTCAACTCAACATTGGCGCCATCCAAAGTACCAATTGTAAGAGCTCCATTCATTGCAAACTTCATATTACCTGTTCCGGAAGCTTCTTTACCTGCAGTTGAAATTTGTTCTGACAAATCAGTGGCTGGGTAAACTATTTCTCCAAGCTTTACATTATAGTCTGGTAAAAATACGACCCTTAAAAGGCCATCCATATCTGGATCAGAATTCACAACATCAGCAATACCATTAATGAATCTAATCATTAATTTTGCCATGAAATAACCTGGAGCTGCTTTGCCTCCAAAAATTATTGTTCTAGGAGCAATATTTGTATTTTTACCATTTTTAATTCTTAAATATTGGGCAATTATCTGAAGAGCATTTAAATGTTGTCTTTTATATTGATGAATTCTTTTAACTTGTACATCAAATAAGCTTGAAGGATCAACTAAAATACCAGTCTTTGAGTGAATAAAGTTTGATAATTTTCTTTTCCCTTCTAGTTTTGTGTTTTGGAATTTGTTGAGAAATTCATAGTCATTCTGTTTTTTTTCTAGATTTTTCAGAAGTCTCATGTCGGTGATCCAATTAGCTCCGATTTCTTTCTCCAGAAGCTCTGCTAAGTTAGGATTTGCAAGTGCCACCCATCTTCTTGGGGTAACTCCATTAGTTACATTAGTAAATTTTTCGGGCCACAATTCTGCAAATTCTGGTAGAAGTTGTCTTTTTATCAAATCAGAGTGCAGTGCTGCCACGCCGTTAATATGATGAGCTCCAATTGTTGCAAGGTGTGCCATTCTTACTGATTTAGACCCTTCTTCATCAATAATCGATAATTTCCTAAGAATTTTGTCATCACCTGGGTAACGTAACCTCACTTGTTGCAAAAATCTCCAATTTATTTCGTAAATAATTTCAAGATGCCTTGGTAATAGATCATTAAACAAATGAAGATCCCATTTTTCTAGAGCTTCAGGCAAAAGAGTGTGATTAGTATATGCAACTGATTGATTTGTAATGCTCCAGGCCTTTTCCCATTCAACATGGTACTGGTCTATTAGCAATCGCATTAATTCAGCCACTGCGATAGCTGGATGCGTATCATTGAGTTGAACGGTCCAATGTCTTGAGAAATCTGTAATTGGAATTGATCTTTTTTCTAGACTTTTCAACATATCTTGAAGTGAGCAACTTACGAAAAAATGTTGTTGCTTTAAACGTAGTCTTCTCCCTTCATCTGTACCATCATTAGGATATAAGACTTTAGAGAGTGTTTCAGATGCAACTTTTTCTTCTACAGCTCCATAATAATCTCCAATATTAAAGGCATAAAAATCAAAACTTTCTGTAGCATCTGCGCGCCAAAGTCTCAATCTATCGCATGTATTTACTCTATAACCAAGCACTGGTACATCATGTGGTACACCAATTGCATGCTCGTAAGGGATCCATCTAGATCTGTAATTTCCCTTGTCATCTCTATAACTTTCAGTCCTTCCTCCGAATCCAACAAAACATGATTCATCTGGTTGAGGTAATTCCCAAGGCCAACCTCCTTTGAGCCATTTATCAGTTACTTCTACTTGCCAGCCATCTCTTATTAATTGATTAAAAATACCAAATTCATATCTAATTCCATAACCTACAGCAGGTACTTGCAGGGAAGCTAAAGATTCCATATAGCATGCTGCTAGTCTACCAAGCCCCCCATTGCCAAGACCTGGTTCTTCCTCTACTTCAAGAATTTGATTTAACGATTCAATACCAAATCTTTTGAGAGCTTCTTCTGCTTCTTTAGTTATTCCAAGATTTAAAAGATTATTACTTAGTTGAGGACCTATCAGAAATTCAGCTGATAAATAAGCAACGGTTTTTTGAGGTTTTTTTCTTATCAACTCTTGACTGGCTAAATAACGAGTCATCAATCTATCTTTGACAGCGTAACTTAAAGCCATGTAAAGATCATGTGAACTAGCAGAGGTAGCTAATTTACCAAGAGTAAAGAATAAATGAGATGTCATTCCTTTGAAAACAGCATCTGAATCCATTCCAGCCTTTTCTGAATCTAAGTAACATCCAGGAGTTGGAAGTCTTAAATCAAAAGGTTCGTTACTGTTCATTGCTTTACTCATATAAATTGACAATAGCGATAATTAGAAAATATTCTGCTTTGTAACTGCAGATCCACACTTGTTTATAATTTTTTTATTTTTTTGACATATTTACTCAACGGGGCATGTTATCAACTATGTTCCAATAAGGATTATTAATTTTCAATCAAAAAATGTATTATTTGCTTGCTGAACTAAGTGCTCATGACTTAGAAGTGGCAGAGACTCTGATAGGAGTTATAAGATTTCTGTTAATATTTTTAGCTGCTAGAGCACTTGCTGAGGTTTTGGTCAGACTAAGTTTACCTACTATTGTGGGAGAACTTTTAGCGGGAGTCGTAATAGGCGCATCAGGTTTCCATCTATTAATACCACCCTCAGCTCATACTGAGTTAAATCAAGGATTGGTAAATGTAATAAGTTCTCTAGCTTCCATACCTCCTGAAGCTGTTCCTGAAGTATATTTTGAAAGTTTTCCTTCTCTTCAAGCTGTTGCAACACTTGGTTTATATGCACTTCTTTTCTTAACAGGTTTAGAAAGTGAACTAGAAGAATTAGTAGCAGTTGGTGCCCAAGCATTTACTGTTGCCATGGCAGGAGTAATTTTGCCTTTTGCTTTTGGAACTCTTGGATTAATGTTTATTTTTCAGGTAGATTTAATTCCTGCAGTTTTTGCTGGAGCGTCTATGACCGCAACTAGCATTGGTATTACAGCAAGTGTCTTTGGCGAATTAGGATATTTGAAAACCAGAGAAGGCCAAATTGTTATAGGTGCAGCAGTTTTGGATGATATCTTAGGCATTGTTATACTCGCAGTTGTTGTAGCTCTTGCTGCAGGTGGTTCCCTAGAAATAGCCCCTATAATTAAATTAGTTGCCGCTGCGGTGGTTTTTGTAATCGCTGCAATTGCATTAAGTAGAACCGCGGCTCCCGCATTTGATTGGCTCCTTGATAGATTAAAAGCTCCAGGAGCAGTTGTTGTAGCATCTTTTGTAATACTTGTTTTATGTTGCTTCGTAGCTACAGCAATAGGGCTTGAAGCGGCTTTAGGTGCTTTTGCCGCTGGACTAATCCTAAGTAGTTCTAAAAATAATCATGCTATTCAACAATCAGTTTTGCCATTAGTTTCATTATTCGCAACTATCTTTTTTGTGTTAGTTGGCGCTGGTATGGATTTATCGGTTATCAATCCACTTGATCCGTCGAGTAGATCTGCGCTGATAGTAGCTGGGTTTTTGTTGGTTGTTGCAATTATTGGAAAAATTGCTGCTGGATGGGTATTTTCAAGTGATAAGCCAACAAATAGATTGGTTGTTGGCTTAGGAATGATGCCTAGAGGGGAGGTTGGTTTAATTTTTCTTGGCCTAGGAACAAGTGCTGGTTTGTTAACTCCTTCTTTAGAGGCGGCTATTCTTTTAATGGTTATTGGTACCACATTCCTTGCCCCTGTTCTATTACGAATTGTTCTTAAAGATAAGCCTCCTGGTGGGGATAATAAAATTTCAGATGATGTTGCGGCTGATCCTGTCGGTCTTCTTTAATAAATAATTCTACTAGAATAGTTGAAGGCAATATTAATTCTCAGATAAATGGACAAAACCGTACTAACTAGAAATGAAGTGAACTATTCATGGAATTTTTTAAATTATCCAATACATACTGTATCTTCTAAACCTGAGAAAACTACTTCATCAAATGATTATGCGATTTTATTAATACATGGCTTTGGTGCTTCTACTGATCATTGGCGTTTTAATATTCCCGTTTTAAGTACAAAATATGAAGTGCATGCGATAGATCTTTTAGGGTTTGGGAAAAGCCCAAAACCAGAAGATATAGATTACTCAGGCACTTTATGGAAAGACCAGGTTATTGCCTATGTTAGAGAAAAAATTGAAAAACCTACTATTATCGTTGGGAATTCACTAGGCGGCTATGCGGCTTTAGCAGCTGGAGCAGAATTAAATGAACTCACTGCAGGAGTTATTTTATTAAATGCCGCTGGCTATTTTAGTGAAGAAAAAACAATTAAGAAAAATATACTGCAGACTTCAATTGAAACTGTTGCAGGAATATTTCTGAAAAATATTGTTCTTCAACGTTTAATTTTCGAAAATATGAGAAATCCAAAAAATATTAAAAAAACTTTAAACCAAGTTTATGTCGATAAAAAAAATGTTGATGATTTTTTGGTGAGTTCAATAAGAAAACCATCATTAGATTATGGCGCCTTTAATGTCTTTAGAAGTGTATTTAATCCATCCGGTCCTCAAGGATTGCCTTTAGATAAATTATTTGCGGAATTAGACTCACCTTTGTTACTACTTTGGGGGGGGAAAGATCCATGGATGAATACTCCAAAAAAAAGAAATCTATATAAAAAATTTACACCAAACAATACCACTGAAATTATCTTGGATGCTGGACATTGTCCTCATGATGAAATACCTGAGTTAGTAAATCAGCATATACTTGATTGGGTTGATACTCTCTAACAATTATTTTGCCACTTCACTTAAAAAAAGAAAATGAAGGGATTTATATTCTTCAATTAGACGATACTAACTATATTGAATTTTGCCCTGATAGGGGAGGTTTAATAACAAAATGGATTTGTAATTCCGAAAGTATTTTGTACTTTGATAAAAAAAGATTTCTAGATAAGGGAAAAAGTGTTAGGGGAGGAATACCAATTTTATTCCCTATTTGTGGGAGTCTTTCTGGCCCTAATTCAATATTCAATGAGGATTTAGAGCTAATGCCTCAGCATGGATTTGCTAGAGATCTAAAATGGGAACATGTAATTAATATTCAGAATAATTCATTAAACTTTTTTTTAGTAGATAATTCAACTACCAAGAAATATTATCCATATAAATTTGAAGTTGATATTCGAGTAACTTTGGGAATTAATAAATTAGATTTCGAAATAATAATCACTAACAAAAGTAATACATGTATGCCAATAAATTTTGGATTACATCCATATTTTAATATTTCAAGTTTTAATAATATAATTTTTCCTAATTTTCCTAAAATTTGTCAGAATCAAACTAATAATACCTTGGTAAATACTGGCGATTTATTGAAAAATATTCATCAAGGAATTGATTTGCTGATGTATTCTCCTGGTGAGAGTTTGTTTAGAGATTATGAATTTAAAAGAGAAATTTTAATATCTCATCCTTATCCGTTTGACATTAATGTTATTTGGAGTGATCCTCCAAGAAAAATGATTTGCATAGAACCGTGGACTAGTCCACGGAATTCTTTATTAGATGGGATTAGAAGAATAGATATTGCTCCATGCAGTTCCCAAAGATTATTTACTTCAATAAAAGTTAAAAAGTTTGAATAGCAAAAAATATGAAGATAATAGTTTTTGATGATGATCCAACTGGCTCTCAAACTGTAAATGACTGCTTACTATTGTTGAAATGGGACTATAAAACATTACTTAAGGGATTAAAGCATAATTCTAATATTCTTTTTATTCTTGCGAATACCAGAGCTCTATCGGAGTTTCAAGCAAAGGAAAGATTAAAAGAGATTTGTGAGTCTCTACTGAATGTATTTCATCGTGAAGGGTATAGGAAGGAAGATTTTATTTTCGTTAGTAGAGGAGACTCTACCTTAAGGGGGCACAATTATATTGAGCCAAATCAATTAAATAAATTGTTAGGTCCATTTGATGCTACATTTCATATTCCTGCTTTTATAGAAGGCAATCGGGTGACTATAGGAGGAGAACATTTCGTTGATAATGTTCCCGCACATATGACTATTTATTCTAAGGATAAAATCTTTGGTTATGAAACTAATAATATAAAAAAAATTTTATGTCAAAAGAGTAATAATAAGCTTGGCTTTAGAAATATCAATAATTTATTTCTTTCTGATTTAGATCTACTGGAAATAAAGAGAAGTAATAATATTTATAGGAGAATTTTGAGTTTCAAAAATAATAGTCAAGTAATTGTAGATGCTAACGATTACAAGTATTTGGAGAAATTATCTTCTTTCATCCATTCTGCGAAGGAAGAGAAAAGATTTCTTTTTCGAACCTCAGCAAGTTTTTTAACTGCTCTATCCGGTAAAAATCGAAAGAGTAAAGATTATAAATTCTTCTCGAATCTTAGAAGAAAAAATAAAGAGGATCAATTTTTAAAAGGGTTAATAGTCGTTGGCTCAGTTGTAGACAATACAAATATTCAATTAAAGAAATTGTTAGATAATAATTCATTGATATCGATTGAATTAAATGTGGAAGAATTTCATAGAATTATTTCTTTGCAAGAGAGTGAGAGCGATCTGCTTAATTTAAAAACCTTACTAAAGGATAAAATTAGAGCATGCTTAAGAGGATCTTATACACCAGTTCTTTATACATCAAGGAGACAAATGTTCTTTGATAACTATGATGAGCAGATTTATTTTTATAATTCTCTATCAAAATTTATTGCCGAATTGATTGGCTTACTAAGTCATGAAATAGGTTATTTAATTTCTAAGGGTGGAATAACATCGAATACTATTTTGAGTCATGGATTAAATTCGGATATAGTTTATCTGCAGGGTCAAATAATTAATGGAGTATCAATAGTGGAGGCAAAAATTGTAGATGAAAAACATATTTTGCCAGTGGTAACTTTTCCTGGGAATATTGGAAATGAATATAGCCTGCTAAAGGTTTGGAAAATACTAGAGGGATTGCAGTAAATAATTTAAAAATTAGATATTATCTCATCGGCAAATGCACTACAAGATAAAGGATCCACTTTAGGTTCCATCAATCTTGCTAAATCATAGGTTACTTTTTTATTCGCAATTGATTTACTTATACCTTTTGTAATTAATTTTGCGGCTTCATTCCAACCAAAATATTCGAGCATCATAACGCCACTTAAGATAACAGAACCTGGATTGATTTTGTTAAGACCAGCATGTTTTGGAGCAGTGCCATGAGTTGCTTCGAAGATAGCGGCTGTGTCACCAATATTTGCACCAGGTGCCATTCCTAACCCACCAACAATTGCGGCAGCAGCATCTGAAACATAATCACCATTAAGATTTAAAGTTGCAAGGATAGAATATTCTTGAGGCCTGGTTTGAATTTGTTGGAAAATACTATCAGCAATCCTATCATCAACTAAAATTAAATCTTTCCATTTATTTTGACCATGAGTTTCAGCAATAGATTCAATAACTGCTTTGATTTCTTCGCAAATAAATGATCTTTTGTTTGGTGTTAATTTATCAAAACCAGGTTCAAGAAGTCTTGCATTGTTTTCAATATTGATATCTGGATTTTTCTCAATGTTATCTAAGATCCAACTTTCTCTTTCAGTAATGCAATCGTTCCTGAATTCATTTACTGCCAAATCATAACCCCAGTCCCTGAAAGCCCCTTCGGTATATTTCATGATATTTCCTTTATGGACTAAGGTGACATGTTTTTTATTACCTTTTAATTTCTTGGCATGTTCAATGGCTTTGCGAATATGCCTTTGACTTCCCTTTTTGCTGACAGGTTTAATCCCTATTCCGGAACCATTTGGAATGACTCGATTCTTAATTTTTTCACTTTTTGGTATCAAAGTGTTATTCAAATAATCAATTAAATTCTTGCAATTTTCATCTTCGGCTTCCCATTCTATTCCCATGTATATATCTTCTGTGTTTTCTCGATAAACTACAATATCAAGGTCCTGAGGATTTTTATGTGGACTTGGGGTTCCTGAGTAATATTTGCAGGGTCTTACACAACTATATAAATCAAATATTTGCCTTAGTGCGACATTTAAGGATCTTATGCCTCCTCCAATTGGAGTTGTTAATGGACCTTTTATCGCAACACCAAAATGTCTAATTGCTGCAATTGTATCCTCTGGAAGATATTGATATGTCCCATAAAGTTCACAAGCTTCATCACCGGCATATACTTTAAACCAATTTATTTTCCTTTCTTTTCCATATTCTTTCAGAATTGCAGCATCAATGACTTTCTGAGTAGCAGGCCATATATCTACTCCTGTACCATCTCCTCTGATGAAAGGTACTATTGGGTCATTTGGCACACAAGGAATCCCTTTTGTGAAGGTTATAACTGAGCCCTCTGTGGGTAATCTGAGTTTTTCAAAATTAGGCATGAATCGAAGCTAGTCGAGTGAGTTTTCTTTATGAAATTTTTATAATTTATTTTCTAAGTCTAATTTATTTCTTCGATTTAAACTAATAATTCTCATTATTTTCAATATGATTCAATCAATAATGATGTTCATTTCAACATTTTTCTTAAAAGAAAATATAGATTCTTTAGCAAGAACCAGTAACTTGTGTCATTTTGCAAAGAAATACTAACTTTCGAGATTATGAATGCAAGTTCGAATGCAAGAAATATTCTTTTAGCTAACAAGATTGCATGTACTGCATCTTTATTCCGTAAATATTTTCCCGATGCTATCGTAAATTTTAGTCCTTGGGATTGTAATAATGATCAAGAATTGTTTGATACAATTGATTTCTCTTTCCATTTTCCTGGTTGGAGCCCAACTATTGAATGTAGAGCAATTTTATTGCAGTTGAGAGTTGAAACAAATCAAGAAAGTGGAGTTCCTAGGTTGTTAGGAATTATTATGAGGGGCATGATTATTCCGCAGGAGAGATGGAGGGTAGCTACTATTGGAAATTGGGAGATGACTGGTACACACCTGCCTCAAAAAGCTCAAAAGGATAATCTTTTTTTGGTTTGCAAAGAACTATACAAGTTATTCTCTAGAACATCTTCAGGTAACAAAAATTAGCTGTTTTTTGTATTTACCTAGTAGATTAATTATATATTAATAGTAATTGAAATTTATTAATGGCTGTAGCTCTAGCACCACAACTGAGAGAAGGGACAAAGAAGTCTCATACAATGGCGGAAAATACAGGTTTTGTGGCCTGTTTTTTAAAAGGAGTTGTAGAAAAGAAATCATACAGAAAACTGATAAGTGATTTGTATTTTGTTTACTCTGCTATGGAAGAAGAAATCGATAGATTAGTATATGAAAACCATCCAATAATAAGAAATATTGGTTTTAAAGAATTATTTAGAAAAGAAACTCTTGAGAATGATCTAAAATTTTATTATGGGAATAACTGGAAGAATCTTATTGAAATATCAGATTCTGCAAAGTCTTATGTTGATAGAATAAGATTTGTCGCAAAAGAATCTCCAGAATTATTAGTTGGTCATCATTACACTCGTTATATTGGAGATTTATCAGGAGGACAGATTTTAAAGAAGATTGCTAAAAAAGCACTAAATATAAATGGTAATGAGGGCTTAGATTTTTATGAATTCTCAATGATTAGTGATGAGAAGCAATTTAAAAAATCTTATTCAGATACTCTTAATCAACTTCCAATAAATCAAGAAGTTGCTGATCAAATCATTGAAGAGGCTAATAAAGCATTTACTTATAATATGAAAATGTTTAAGGAATTAGAGGGAAATTTAATTGCAGTACTAGGAAAGATAGTTTTTAATTACCTTACAAAAAAAGTCAGAAAAGGAAGTACTGAATCTTAATTCTTATGTTTGATGATTTATTTGATATTTTAATTACCAATCTTGAAAAGATAAATAGTGAAAGAGTTAAATTACCAAATGATTTAGAGGAATACAAGAATGAAAATTCAACTTATATTATAAAAAACTGGCTTTTTAAGTCCTCCAAATTCAGAAAATGGAGGATAACTAAATTGGATGGAGGTGAGAAGATACAAGTTTTTAATACCGTTAGTTATCCAACATTTAACTCGGAATTACCCATACTGGGAGTAGATATTTTATGGTTTGGCGCTTCTCAAAAACTCCTTGCGGTTTTAGATTATCAACCATTAATTCAAGACAAAAATTATCTTGAGCAGTACTGTAAAAGTATTCAATTAATTAAAAAAAAATATTGTGAATTTGACAATACAAAAATGAAGAAGGTTTATGATTCGAATCGATATTTTTCTCCATGGGTAATAATATGTAGAGGAGGAAGTGTTCATATAGATAAATATCTCTTAAATGTATTCGATATCTTTTTAAGTGAATATTTAAAAATGGTCTATTATCATTCT
This sequence comes from uncultured Prochlorococcus sp., assembly GCA_913048245.1. Lineage (GTDB taxonomy): Bacteria > Cyanobacteriota > Cyanobacteriia > PCC-6307 > Cyanobiaceae > Prochlorococcus_A. Next base: position 70,585 of record CAJWWR010000001.1, read on the forward strand.
GAAAATAATTTCTTGAATAAAGAGCAGATAGAAAAAAAACAAATAGAGTATGATTTGTATAGCTCTCAGAAAGATCCAGCAGGTAAGTTGTTCAAATCTTTTTTTGGAGAAGAATGGGCAAAAAAATTTATTAAGAATTATCTTTTTACTCTTAGTTCAAGTTAAATTTTAAAAATGAAAATAGAGGAAACTATTTTTTTTAATAATTCATGGAGATGGTCATCCTTCCTAAAATATCTGATCGCCAAGCTAGCTAAATATGATTGCTCAAAATATAATATACCCTCTGAATATGAATATAGACAATCAACTTTTGGATCAAAAAAAAATAAACAAAATGTGACTCTTTTTACTTGGGGAGCTGTCCATCCAAGAATTAATCTGGCAAGAGCAGTTTGTATTGATAGCCCAAATTACTCTGTTCTTAATTTTTTAATAATACCTAATCAAATATATAACATACCTTTTTTTGGTTTAGATTTTGTAAGTCTCCCAAGTAAACATTTATTAGTTTTGGATTTTCAGCCTTCTTTACCAATAGAGAAACAGTTTGATATGAATTTGTTAAAAAGAGTTGTCCGATTAAAAAATCAATTTCACGACAAGATATCAACCGCAGAAGAATTACCAATTGAATTATCTAAATTTTTTTCTCCTGGGATGATTTGGTCTAAGTTACCCAAGGACGAATATAGTGAAAAGTTAATATCTACAAATCTTTTTACTTCATTTCAGTCCTATTTAGATTTATATTTGGAGGCTCTTTCTAAGAGTAAGAAAGTGGAACCTGAATTACAAAAAGAAATAATAATAGGACAAACAACTTACTTAAACTTTAGAAAAGAAAATGATCCAGCGAGGCCAATGTTAAAGAGTTTATTTGGCAGTGAGTTTTGTGAATCCTTAATTCAGAATGTTCTTTTTGCTATAAATTAGTTTTATGATTGAGTCAATTTATTAAATTAGCAATATGGAAAAAACAAAGGTTCTTTTCGTTTGTTTGGGTAATATTTGTAGATCTCCAGCTGCAGAATCTATTTTCCTGAAAATGATTAATGAAAAAGGGATAGATGATCAATTTATTGTAGATTCTGCAGGTACAGGCAGTTGGCATGTTGGTAAAAAAGCAGATTCAAGAATGAGAAGTACAGCTAAACAAAGGGGCATTAATATAAAATCAATTGCTAGACAAATCAACAGAAATGATTTTGATCAATTCGATTTTATTGTAACTATGGATAATTCTAATTTTAATAATGTTTGTAATTTTAAAAGTCGAGAATCATCCAATTCCAATATAAAAATAATTAAAATCCAATCTTTTGCTTATCTCTTTAAAAAATATGATGAAGTTCCTGATCCATATTTTGGAGGCGATGATGGATTCGAAAACGTTTTAGATATACTTGAAGATTCTGTGGGTGGGTTTCTTAAAAGTATTTCTCAATTTTGAATATCTTTAGGGATTTTATCATTATAAATATCCACAATTTTTTCAACTATTTCTTGTACTGATAGTCCATCAGATTCTATAGATATTGCGTCCTTAGCTTTTTTTAATGGGGAATTAGTTCTATTCATATCATTATGATCTCTTTGTTTAATTTGTTCCCTGATTATAGAAAAATCAAGATTATCATAACCATTATGTTCTAATTCTAATTTTCTTCTTTTTGCTCGCTCGTTGATACTAGCAGTCAGATAAATTTTGAGTGCGGCATCAGGAAAGACTGTCGTTCCAATATCTCTGCCTTCAGCTACTAAACCACCTTTCTTTCCAAGCTTTCTTTGTTCATTTACTAAGAATGCTCTAACTTCATCTATGGAAGCTATTTTTGAGACCAATGAATTGATTTCTTGGGCTCTAATAGCTTTAGTAACATCAATATCATTAATTAGTACTGCCTGATTATCGTCAGTATCAGATTTAAAAATTATAGATATATTTTTAAGTCCTTTGGATAAATCATCTTTTGAAGAATAATTAATATCATTTTTAATTAAATACCAACTAACAGCTCTATACATAGCGCCAGTGTCTAAATATAAAAGTTTTAATTTCCTGGCTATTAATTTTGTTACGGTGCTTTTCCCAGATCCTGCTGGTCCATCAATAGCAATAATTGGTTTATTTTTCATTAGAAAGACGTGATCAATTAATCTCGTGTGTCCACATTTTATCGCACCTGCAAGCATTGAAATTTTTTCAGAGGTAATTTTTTCTTTAAGAGAAAATGCATCTACTACTTTTAAGTATTCGATTTTTATATCTTTTAATTCAATTTGTTTGATTAATTTATTTAAATCTAAAGATTTTCCTTTTTCAAAAATTTCTTTTGCTTCCTTTAATTTTTTAGAAAAGAAAATAAGTTTTGCCCTTTCACTTTTTTTAAGAAGGCTATTTCTAGAACTTAAAGGTACTCCATCATGATCTCTTAGAGTTGAAATAGATTTTATTTTTATATCTAGTTTCATTTCTTTAATCATATTTCTTACAATAAGAAGTTGTTGCCAATCTTTTTCTCCAAGGAATAAGTATTTAGGATTAACAAGTTTCAATAATCTATAAACAACTGTACATACTCCATCAAAATGGCCAACTCTATTGAGACCACATAATGTCGAATTTAACTCGACTGAAGCTTTAATAGTATGATATTGCAAATAGTTTGCGGGAAATAAATCTTTTGCTTTAGGTATGAAAATAGCATCTGCCCCTGATTGAAATGCTATAGATTGATCATCATCTGTAGTCTTTGGATAATTCTTGAGATCTTCTTTGCAATCAAATTGCAATGGATTCACAAAAATGCTGACTAAGGTATAACCGTTTTTTTGGTTATTAGCTGCTTCAATTAATTTTTCATGTCCTTTATGCAGATTGCCCATTGTTGGTACAAAATTTATTTCTGCATCTAAATTATTTGACCAGTTTGTTAGTTCTTCAATTGTTCTAAAAATAATTCTAGCCACGTTTAGTTTTGCAACAAAATCTAATTAAATTAAAAATACTGGACAAAATCAATCTTAAGAGGAATATCTATATATAAGCAATTTTATCATTTTTGATTATGGACTACAAAACATCAGGAGTAGATATTGAAGCAGGGAGAAAATTTGTTTCGCAAATAAAGCAGACTGTAGAAGATACACATACTGCTAATGTGCTCGGGGGTCTAGGGGGATTTGGCGGTTTATTTAAACTTCCTATAAAAGACTATGCAAATCCAATATTAGTCTCTGGAACCGATGGAGTGGGCACTAAACTAGAGATAGCACAAAAGAAAGGATTTCATTATGAAGTCGGAATAGACTTAGTCGCAATGTGCATAAACGATATTGTAACTACTGGTGCAATACCTCTATTCTTTCTTGACTATATTGCAACTGGTAAATTAGAAGAGGGTCAGTTGTTAAAGGTTGTGCAGGGGATATCAAAAGCATGTAAAGAGAATAATTGTTCACTACTTGGTGGCGAAACAGCTGAAATGCCAGGTTTTTACTCAAAAAATAAATATGATTTAGCTGGTTTTTGCGTTGGTATTGTTGAAGAATCTAATTTAATAAATGGAAAAAGAATTGCTGAAAATGATGTAATAATAGGACTTCAAAGCAATGGTATACATAGTAATGGGTTTAGCTTGATTAGAAAAATTATAGAAAACTCAGAATATATAGATCAAAAATTTGAAGAAGTAACAAATTTAAATTTTTATAGCCAATTGATGAGACCTACCAAAATTTATTCGGAACTGATAAGACAATTGTTTTTAGAAAAAATTGAAATTAAAGGAATGGCACACATAACAGGAGGAGGCTTGCCTGAAAATCTCCCTAGATCAATACCTAAAAATCTAGTTCCCTATATTGATAAGAAATCATGGGATATACCTTTCATTTTTCAATTCTTAAAGGATATTGGTCAAATCCCAGAAGATGACTATTTGAATACATTTAATTTAGGAGTTGGATTTTGTTTAATATGTGATAAAAAAAATGTTAATAAGATTTTGAATATTTGTTTAGGTAAAAATGTGATTGCATGGGAACTAGGTAAATTAATAGCAAGGAATGATTTGAATAGCCAACAAATAATTGCAGGAATATAATCTATGGATTATTAATTTTTTTGTAATTAGCCACTAACAAATACAAATTTTTTACACAAATTAAAAACTTAGATGTAAAATAGAAAAATTATGCTCCGCTTTATATCGGGAACCTTTGATTAAGTAGATTTAATTATTCTTATGCCTCTTGAAAATAACCAAAGAATTACTCGTAGACGCAGTTCAGCTGGACCTACACCCCCAAGAAGACCTTCCTCTAGTGCATCTGATTTTAATGGCAGGCAAAATCAGGGCCCTAGACCAACATTTCTGACTTTACGAGATCATGGCAAAGTATTTGTTGCAGATTTACCAAATCTTTCTGATGGTCAATTGGCACATATAAGCAAAGAGGCTAATGAGGTTTTAAGTAGCTTGGAGAAAAGATTATTTGATCTTGAAAATGATACAACTTCTACTAATCAAGAAACTGACACCTTAATAAAGGCTTCTACAAAGCGTGATGTAACCTTGAGGTTTATTAAATCAATAGAAGAAGAACAGGAACACCGTAGAAATAATCCTGCATTAAGAGATGCGGCTACTGAATCATTGCCAAGAACTTTTTTGGAAGTGGCAAGACATAGATTACCTGGAGCAACTTTCGATTCTTTACTTAGGGAAGCATTGGAAGCATGTTCTGTTGATGATACAGAAAAAGAAAATAATGTAAGAGTGAATAATAAAGATACGGTTAAGATAATGGATATTCCTTCTTCCAGCAGAAATACATCTCTTGTTGTTAATATCAACTCAGATAGTGATGAAAATGATGAAAATGTATGAGAAGAATAACTTAGTATTTAAAACTGTTTCCAAAAAGACAAGCTCTTTAAGCAAGAATGATGCAGATCCTATTTTATGTAAACATTGTAAGAGATCTGTATCTAATGGATTAAGATGCATGGGTATTTGTGTTGCAGATAACGAATATTAGGAATTATTATTATTCTTTCAAAACTAAATTCCATGGTGCAAAATCTTCTGATTGACTAATTAACTTTAATTCTTTTTCACTTTTAATCTCTTCTTTACTTGTTGTAGTCCACGCATAGTTTTGGCTTTCTAGATTATCTAGAGTTTTTAAGCCAACCCCAATTTTTGGCATTAGTGTAAGAATTTTAATAATCTTTGAATGTGACAATTCACTATCAATTCCTTCAGTTATTGTATTAATCTTAATATTTTCAAGCTTTTCAGATTTTATTAGATTTTCAGTCGCAATTCTTAAATCCTGAGATCTATCGGTAATTAATCCTGATTGTAATATAGTTGAAAATAATAAATATGGCCCAATAATAATACAAATTAATTTACTGTTTTTGCTTTTTACAAAATTGAATGATAACCAAATAATTGAAAATAATAGAATTCCAACAATGATATATTTTTCTCTTATCAATCCTATATTGATAGAAATTATTTGAAAATTTACCAAGATAGCGCCTAGCATTAAAGTAATTGGTATTAATATGAAGTTAATAATTTTGAAGAGAGATATTAGAAAATTTTTATTTTGAATTACTAATGAAATTCCTAAATAACAATTAATTGACAAGAGAGTAGTTATTTGTAGTGGATAATATGGAGTTTTTGTTGAAAAAATACTTAAAATGCCAATTATGAATAAAGGATAAAAAAATAAGAAATATTTAGCTGTTTGATTTTTCAACCTTGATGACCCAGCAAATCCAGCAAATAAAAATAAAGACCATGGAAAGATATTCATAGGGATATTCCAAAAATAAAAGTAAAAAGGGTTTGTAAAGGTGTTATTTTTTGATAAATTTATAAATTTAGAAAATAAGTTACTGTAAATTGGAATACCATGTGTAGTTAAAATAAGAAGACTCCAGATAAAAAATGGAAGAAAGCCAATAAAGAAACCAAGCCAAAAGAATTTTTTAAAAATAATCTTTCTAGAAATTAAAAAAGGCAATATCCCTAGAAAAGGAATAATAGTTAAAAAAGTCTTAAGCATTACAGCTAATCCAATCCATATGCCTGCAAGAAAAAAGAATGAATTTCTATGCGTTTTATTTGCTTTTATAGTTGAATAAATACCTAATGTAATAATCGATGAATAAACAATGTCTTGAGTCGCCATATTGGCATAATTTATCCATAGGAAAGTTGTTGATAGAATTAGAGTAGAAATTAATGCATATTTATCATCTAGAAGTGCTCTATGAATTTTATAGGTCAGAAAAGCCATCAATATTGCTGAGATAATACTAGGTATGTAAATTGCAAAACTACTATTTCCAAAGATTTTTTGAGATAGGGCAATTAGAAATTGAATGCCAATAGTTCTATCAAGAGTAATATCCTCAAACCAAAGAGGTGTTATCCAATTGCCTCTATCTAAAATCCATTTTGCTTGTAATATATAAAAACCTTCGTCGTAAGCAATACAACTTCTTTCACCTAAATAGATAAACAATGGAGAAAAAATTACTATTTTAAAGATATTTGATAACTTTCTATACAAAGAATATCCTGTTAATTTTTTATTTATTATAGAGAATATTTACATTTAATCAATTTCACAAACTAATTTACTGAGGGATTTTTTGCTGTTAACTAAAAAAAAGATTAATAAATTCGTCTTTTGTGAGAAATTGGTCCGATTGTCTAAAGCATAATAAATTTTTTAATAAGCATTAAAGATTTTTATTGAATAAAAATTTAAAACTTTCTTGATTGGTCAGTAAATGAGAAGATATAAATAGGATACAAATGCTCTGATAACTTTTCAGAGAAATTATCTACCACTTTCCTACCATTCATAACTCTTTGAAATTCTCTAACCGTTACTCGAAAACCCTTTTTTTAGAACGGTTTATAGCGAATATTGTCACTAATATAAAGAAGGCGGCACCCAGATTCGAACTGGGGATAAAGGATTTGCAATCCTCTGCCTTACCACTTGGCCATGCCGCCGTGCAAGATTTGAATGAATCAATTAAACATCTTAACAGTAAAATGATTCATTCCCTACTAATAATATCTAATGGACATGGAGAGGATGCAATTGCTTTTGAAATAATTAAAAGAATTTTGGCTTTCAGTAAACCAATCAAAATAGAAGTTATGCCTTTAGTTGGCAATGGTTACCTTTTTAATTCAATGCGTGGAAATCATGTAACAATTGTTGGAAATCTTAAAGTGTTGCCGAGCGGTGGCTTCAGTAATCAAAGCTTAAGAGGCTTGTTTTTGGATATTTGCGCTGGCATGCCCATCAATTTGATTAAGAACTGGTTAATTGTATTAAAAAAATCAAATAAAAAATATAAGATCTTAGCTATTGGAGATTTACTACCATTGTTTTTTGCGTGGACCTCCAGGTGTCAATTTAGTTTTGTTGGCATGCCTAAGAGTGACCATACTTGGAATAGTGGTCCAGGTTGGAGTATTAGTGATTTTTACCACAAGATAAAAGGTTCTGAGTGGGACCCATGGGAGATCTTTATTATGCGCCACTCAAATTGCAAAACAGTAATCTTAAGAGATGAAATTACTGCAAATAATTTAAGGAAAAAAAGCGTCAATGCAAATTTTCTTGGTAATCCGATGATGGACTTTATTGATTCAAGTATTGAAACTAAAAAAAATTTAAGAGATTACAAGAAAATAATCATGCTAATAGGGAGTCGTTTCCCTGAAGCTTTTTGTAACCTCAAGGCTTTTTTATGTAGTTTAAATTCTTTGAATACAGAAAAAAAAGTTTTAATTCTGTGTCCTCTAAGTCAAAATTGTGAGTTAAGCAAAATAAAGGAAATTTTAAAAAGATTTTCTTATAAACTTCAGAAAAAAGATTTCTACGTTGGAGAGGAATCAATATGGAAAAAAAATAATCAATATATCGCTATTGGAGTAGGTACATTTAATAAGTGGGCAACTTTAGCTCAAGTCGGTTTATCAAATGCAGGTACTGCAACTGAACAAATATCTGGATTAGGGATACCATCTTTGTCTATTCCAGGAAGAGGTCCCCAATTTACAAAAGCATTTGCAAAAAGACAACAAAGATTATTAGGTGGGAGCGTTAATGTTTGCTCCAGTAAAAAGGATCTCACTATGAAATTATATAAATTATTAAACGATAATGATTTCAGAAAGGAACAATCCAGATTAGGCGTCCAGAGAATGGGTTCTAAGGGAGCTAGTAAAAGAATTGTTCAACATTTATTTCTAAATTTGTTGTCAGAGTAAAGTAAAATTTTATAGTAATAATAAAAATTATGTATCCAATTAATGATCGAGATTATTTGAAGATATGTTCAGAAATAGCAAGGTTAATGAGTATCAGTCTATCTGCAGCAAAAAAAAAGGTCGAGATACAAATTGCCAAACGAGGGTCAAAAACAATTCAAGAGAAAAGAGAAGTTGCTAAAGATCTTTTAGAGTTTTGTAAAAAAGAAAAAGAAATTGGAGTTGATACGGTTCAGATCTTCAATAAATTAATGGAGTCTATGGGTAATGATGATAATTTCATGATTGAGGATTAATTATTAGTGTTCAAAAATATGCACAAATTTTTGTATGTCTAATTCTGAATGCACGTGAATAGTGGCAAAGCATTGTTTTGCTAAATTATATCTGCCCTCCCTTTTTAATATGATATGCAATTCTCTCATTGCAGGAATTAAAAATTTCACATCATTTGCAGCATAACTTAGCTGATCCTCTGAATATGTTTCTGTTTTACCCCAATCACTACATTGTGAACTTTTATCTATCTCCACACCTAACAGTTCATTTAGTAAATCCTTTAGGCCATGTTTATTGGTATATGTCCTTGCTAGTTTACTGGCGATTTTTGTACAAAAAATATTTTGTGTATTAATGCCTAAATTGCATTTGAGTGCAGCAATATCAAACCTTGCAAAATGAAATATTTTAGTAATTTCTGTATTCTCAAATAATTTTCTAATATTTTTCGATGTAGTTTGGCCTTTTTCTATCCTAATGCAAGAAGTTATATTATCTTCATTACATATTTGTATAAGACATAATCTATCTCTTCCATGAACTAAACCCATAGCTTCCGTATCTACTGCTAACAAAGAGGATTTAGTATAAATCTCAAAGAAATCATCAGTTAAATCTTGATTAAAATAGTTTATTTTTTCATTTATTTTCTGAAACTCCATAGGATTTTTGAGATAGTTAATTAATTATTACTTTAATATTATGTTGCAAAGGTTGAGAATACTATTTATAAAATTAGTTTTTTAAGGCTCTAATTTTCATTATCATAATCTAAGATAGATTTTTTAAGTTATTTTCATGGAGAATTCTTTGAACTCTACTTTGCTATTGACAATACTTTTATTCATAGGTCTATTTTTTTTTCTAAGGGCATCAAGTAAAGATAGAACAACGACAGTAGAAATAACATCTTCCAAAATGCCAATAGAAGTTTTAGATATTATTTGCAATTGGCTTACTATAAGAGGATGGAAACAAGTAGGTGGGGATTCTACTCAACAAAAATTAGAGTTCAAAGGTGAAGTGGTTTCAAGTAAATTATTAGCAATATTTTTAACTCTGCTAGGAGGATTAGGTTCATGTTCTCTTGGCCTCGTTATTGTACAGCTATATCCAAGGCTTGGATGGTGGCCACTGCTTTTAGGATTGATTGGAGGACCCTTGTCCGGCTGGATTTATTTTATTAAATCTAGAAGAGTAGAATCATTTGAATTGAAATTAATGGATACTATTAAGAGAAATTCAACTGCTTTAAAAATAAGAGCTCATCGTGATGAATTGATTGCATTGGATTCAGACTTAAAAGATAAATTAGACTTAGAAAGCGATGGATCTTTATTTAAAACACCTATTTAAAGAATAATAATTTTAATCAAAGATTTTTTTATCAATACAGAATTTCTCTAAATCTTCATCATCATGCCAATCTTGTGGTTTAGTAAAAATTTCAGTCAGGTATTTTTCTCTTGTGTGTTCAGAAGGTACATATCCATATTCCCAGCGAGCCAATGGAGGAAGAGACATTAATATGGATTCAGTTCGACCATTTGTTTGCAAACCAAATATAGTGCCTCTATCCCAAACAAGATTAAATTCAACATATCTACCTCTTCTATAAAGTTGAAAATCCCGCTCCTTTTGAGAATATTGATTTTTTAATCTTTTTTTTACTATTGGTTCATAAGCAGGTAAAAAAGCATCTCCACAATTTTTAGCAAGTGAATATAGATCATCCCAGCTAAATTGTATTTCGCCTATTTTATTAGATATTTCATTAGCTAACCCATTAATATTTTTTCCCTTGTATAGAGATCCTGATCCATCTTGATAATCATAAAATATGCCTCCTATTCCTCTGGATTCATTTCTGTGCTTTAAATAAAAATATTCGTCGCACCATGGTTTAAATACTTTATGCAAATTAATATCAATTCTTTCGCAAGCATCACGATGAGTTTGATGGAAATGCCTTACATCGGTAAGGTATGGGTAATAAGGAGTTAAATCTGCTCCCCCTCCAAACCACCAAACCGGACCCGCCTCAAAATATCTATAGTTTAGGTGGACTGTTGGAATATACGGATTTTTTGGGTGTAAAACCAAAGATGTACCTGTTGCGAACCATTCGTGACCTTTGGCTTCAGGTCTTTGAGAAATAATTGATGGGGGTAACTCGCTACCATAAACTTCAGAAAAGTTTACACCTGCTTGCTCAAAAACTTTGCCATTTTTAAGGACCCTCGATCTCCCTCCTCCGCCTTCTGGTCGAATCCAGGATTCTTCTATGAATTTCTTTTCCCCATCTAGTGCTTCTAGACCATTACAAATTTTATCTTGCAAATTCTTTAAGAGACTTTTTGCCTTGGATCTGGATTCTTTTGGAGGTGAAGATAACATTTATGAAGTTTGATAATTTAAAAGAAAATTTTGATCAAAGAAGATTTTGCCTTTATAATTTCCCTTGAGGGGTAAATTGTTAACCTATTGCATAGTTCGACAGAGTTCTTAATCTTCCAAGCAGTCGGCTAGCTTATTAAAAAGTATTTAAATTCTTAATGACTAAAGTTGAAGAAGCACGTGATGCTTTATCAAAAATAATTGATGTAGGATCTAAGAAAAACTTGATGGAGTTAGGCTGGATTAAAAACGTTAGAGTTTTAGTTCCAAGATCAATTATTACGCTAGCTTTACCATCATATGCGAATTCTCAGAGGGACAGAATAGTAAAAGAAATAAGAAATACATTACTTAACTTTTCTGATATCAATGATGTTCAAATAGAGATAGACAATGCCAGTCAGCCTGATGGGGGGAGTGAAGATAGTGGGCCTAATCTTCAAGCAATCAATGGGATTAAAAAAATCATCGCTGTTAGTAGTGGAAAAGGTGGGGTAGGGAAAAGTACTGTAGCCGTAAATATTGCATGCACGCTCGCAAAACTTGGCCTTAAGACAGGTTTATTAGATGCTGATATTTATGGTCCAAATACTCCGTCAATGTTAGGAGTATCTGATGAAAGTCCAAAAGTCTATGGAAGTGGGAATGAGCAAAGATTAATACCAATTTTTAAACATGGAATATCTATTGTTTCAATGGGATTTTTAATTGAAGAGGGTCAACCAGTTATATGGAGAGGACCTATGCTAAATACTATTATCAGACAATTCCTATATCAGGTGGAGTGGGATAATTTAGATTTTCTTATTGTTGATTTACCTCCAGGAACTGGTGATGCTCAGATTTCCTTGGCACAATCAGTTCCTATTGATGGAGCAATTATAGTAACTACTCCTCAACAAGTTTCTTTGCAAGATTCCAGAAGAGGATTAGCTATGTTTAAGCAGTTAGGGGTCCCCTTATTAGGAGTTGTAGAAAATATGTCGGGTTTTATTCCCCCTGATCAACCAGAAAAGAAATATGAAATATTTGGTAAAGGCGGTGGGCAAATCCTTGCAGACGAGCATAAATTACCCTTATTAGCTCAAATACCTATAGAAATTTCTGTTGTTTCTGAAAGTAATAAAGGAATACCAATTGCTATAGGTGATCCGCAGAGCCTTAGCGCCATTGTTTTTAAAGAATTAGCACAATTTATTACTAAGTAATTTAATATTTAATGATTGAAGGAATTCCTATTTTAAAAAATAGAAAGTTTTTTCGAAAACAAATAATAGTCAAAAATAATCTTTTTTTATCGCCTTTATTATTAATACCTTTTTCTTTAGTAATAGTTTCTAGTATTTTAATCTATAGTTCACAAAGACAATCACTCCAATCTGATTCCACAAGTCATCTTCTAACTGGTTTATTAGGTTACTTCCTTGCTATAACAATTTCATATGTACCTCTTGAGAGAATTAAGAATTTTGTTTTTGCATTTTATTCCATTTCGATCGTTGCTCTGATTAGTCTTTTTTTCTTTGGCATAACAATTTCGGGATCTCAAAGATGGCTTAGTCTTGGCTTTATAACTTTTCAACCTTCAGAAGTTGCTAAATTATCCACTATTTTGGCTTTGGCATTTGTACTGGATAGAAAAGCAATCAATTCTATAAGTGACTTATTAATGCCTATTTTAGTGGTTTTACTTCCTTGGACTTTAATATTTTTTCAACCTGATTTAGGCACTTCATTGGTGTTAATTTTTTTGTTTTTTATAATGTGTTATTGGGCTCAGATGCCGATAGAGTGGATATTAATAATAGTTTTATCTTTAATAACAGCTTTAATAACTTTCATTTTCCCTCCGATACTGGGTTTGTGGATTATGTTCATGGGGTTTTTAGCCTATAAGTCTTTTAAAAAGAAAATCACATTTTCATTTATAACCGTATTGTTTCACGCTTTTATTGCAAAAATAACACCTTTTTTATGGAATGTTGGTTTGCAAGATTACCAGAAAAACAGATTAATCTTGTTTCTTGATCCAGGGAAGGATCCTTTAGGTGGAGGGTATCACTTGTTGCAAAGTAAGATAGCCATAGGATCTGGAGGATTATTCGGAACTGGTTTGTTAAATGGTAAATTGACCAATTTAAGATTTATTCCTGAGCAACATACAGATTTTGTTTTTAGTGCTGTTGGAGAAGAACTTGGATTACTTGGATCATCTTTTATAACTTTATTTTTCTTCATTTTAATTTTAAAATTAATTAAAATTGCAAAAAATGCCAGAACTGATTTTGAATCTTTAGTTTTAATTGGAGTTGTAGCTATTTTCTTATTCCAAA
>CAJWWR010000002.1 GCA_913048245.1 uncultured Prochlorococcus sp.
TGGTTGAATATATTCAAGTCTTATGGTGGAAAACAATCAGAAGCGAAGAAATAATTAAAATCTTAGAAGAATTAAAATCAAATTTAAAAAATAATATTCAGCCAAGAATATCTTGGGAGATAATTTTACTGAAAATTAGTATGTTAATTTATCCCGATATAATTAATTAGGTGTTTATCAATTTTGTATCTTCAGAATACTCAACATCTTCTTCTGCATCTTCAGCATTAGCTGGTAACTCAAGACAATAACCTGCACCATAAACAGTTTTTATATATTGAGGTTTTCTTGCATCTGGTTCAAGTTTAGTTCTCAAGTGTCTGACATGAACTCTAATGGTCTCAATATCATCATCTGGCTCATAACCCCATACTTCTTTTAAAATTAAAGCAGGTGAAACTGTTTGCCCATGTCTCTGAAGAAGACAATGTAGTAATTCGAATTCTAAATGTGTAAGCCTTACAGGAGCCTCAAACCAAATAACTTCAAATCGCTCAGGAACTAGAGTAAGTGGACCATAGCTAAGTATTTCTTGCTGATTACTGGAATTAAATTGTGCACGATTAGTTCTTCTAAGCAGGGCTTTTACGCGAACATATAACTCATCTAAATCAAAAGGTTTTGTTATGTAATCATCTGCCCCAGAGTTAAATCCAGAAATTTTATCCTTCACACCTCCCAATGCAGTAATCATCAAAATAGGTATGTTTGATGTTCTCTCATCTCTTCTTAGTCTTTGGCACAATGTCAGACCATCTACATTAGGCAACATTAAGTCCAGGAGGATTAAATCAGGTGCATATTGAAGTGCTAACGCTTGACCTTTAATTCCATCTTCAGCTTTTAGCACGTCAAATCCAGAATGCTCTAAATGACCAGCAACTATTTCTCGCATGTCTTTATCGTCCTCTATTAGGAGAATTGAAATTTTCATATTGACAAAATTACAAATTAATAAATTTTTAATATTCTCTCAATTATTTTTATTAAGTGCTGGATTAAACGAAATACTTAACGAATTGAAAAAACGCGTATATAGTAGCTATAGCAGTAAATCCAGAAAAACTATCGACGATTCAATCGCAAGAAATTTTATAAATTCTTTTGTTTTATTTAAGAATTCCTTAATATTTATTCTGCTTTTTACTCTAAATGCATCCTCATTTTTATTAATGTAATTGAAGGTGATGAATTTCATAATGATATCCAAATGACTCTGTTAACATGAAATTTGAGATTCAAATATGAAATTGCTATAAAAAAGAAAATATAATCTTTATGAAAAAAAAATCAATAAGCTACAAACTACTTTCCAAAAAAGAACTTCAACATCTTAAAGAATATTATGTTGAGGAAAAAGTAAAAAGCATGAGTCAGGAGGAATTAAAAGAATTCGTCAAAGAAAACATTGATCATCAAATCAATCAAACAATAGGTGAAGAAGAAGAGAGAGAAGCGTGGAGAGAAATGGAGAACTTTTTTAGTGATTCTTTTGATAGATTAATAGATGAAATCAAGAAAAAATATGCAGTTATCCAAGAAAATAATAATTCTGATAAAACTGAATACGAGGAACGTTTAGAAATTATTGATCAACTTAAAGCCGAAGATGAAAAAAAAGATATGTGGGAGGATTAAAAAAAAGACCCCAGGTGGGGTCTTTTTCTTTTGAATGATTAAATCAAGTGTTTCCTTGTTTCCACTGGATTAATCACTCACTCCTACACACAATAAAAGTTTAGCTTAATTTTTCTAGTAACGTGAGTTATTTGTAGGCTGATTATAAAGTGTCACATGTGCCAGTTGCTTATATCAATAAACCAGCTAGAAAAATAAGCTATGAATTTAAGTTCAATAATGATTCTTTAGCGCTTTTTGCCTTAGGTAAAAATCATTACCTCCTAATCTAATATAGTTGTAGTATAATTCAAAAAAACAATTCATAACAATGAAAATTATTAAACGTCTTTCTCACTTGTTACCTGTTTTAACGATGGGTGTCATAACAACAACTATTTATTCTCCACCAGCCAATGCCGAAGATTGGTTAGTGAATGAATGCGAAGCTGATAACGATAATGGAGGTAACCCAGTAATTGTCTGTAATGACGGTTTTAGCATTGCAGTTTTCTGGAATGATGGCAGTTACGTTAATGGATGGTGTAACAGCAGAAATGATTATGATGTAGATTACAGAGGTTTATCAAGAGAAAATGCACAATCCTGGGTAAGGTACATTTGCAACTAATTATATTTTTCAAAGTAATAGCAAGTTAAATCTTTTTTATAAAATTTCAAAGCAATCTGTGTCATCTGAGATTAATAAAGATTCAGATGACACAATTTATTTTTAAAGTGATTAACTGATTATTCAAAAAGTATTTATTCATACAAAAAATATTTAAAAAAATGTAAAAAATGAAAATTGTTAATTATTTGTAAAGTTAATGAGTCATTTTTTTCTCAATAAATCATTAATTAAATTACAATAATATTCATGATTATTTGAATCTAAATTTATGTTTTTAAAAAATTTGAAAAAGTCTATAAAAATTTCGATTGCCCTAACAATTGGATCATTTGGCACATTGATGCTTGCACCCACAGCCAAGTCAGAATATTGGCAAGCTCATGAATGCTTTTACGATTATGATGCTAATTATAATCTGGTTGAAGTGTGCCTGGACGGTTATAACATTGGGATTTTTTGGGATGATGGAAGTTATGTTAATGGGTACTGCACTAGCAGAAGTGACTACAATGTAGATTATTACGGATTATCTAAAAGAGATGCTATTTCATGGGTAGATTATTATTGCTAGTTATCAAAATATTTACTAAGAAATATTGAGCGTAACTTAAATTTTTAAATTGATAATTATTAAACCATATATTGATCTGATTCTTTCATGACAAGAATCATTTAATAAAGATAGTAATTTCTAAAGAAAATAGTACTAAGAATAATTTTAAATAGATTAAACAACTCTAGATAAACCAACTCCATGAAATTTACATGAAAATCAATTGGCAAGGGATTAATTTCTAATTGAATTACTTCCTAAATCAACAGTGTCTAAGACTCTTCTAAGTTTCTTAAAATCATCTAAAACTTGACCACAGCCATTAACTACGCATAGTAGAGGATCATCAGCTATGTGAGTAAAGATGCCAGTTTCTCTGGTGACTAAATCACTTATTCCTTTTATTAAGGCGCCACCGCCTGCAAGCATAATACCCTTATCTACAATATCTGCGGCTAATTCCGGCGGGGTTCTTTCTAAAGTTCTTTTCACTGACTCAATAATCTTATCAAGAGGTTCAGACATTGCCTCTCTAACTTCTCCAGCTGTTAAGTGGATAGCTCTTGGCAAACCAGACAATAAATGTAATCCTCTCACTTCCATAGTATTACTATCAAAAGTATCATCAGGGAACGCAGAACCTATAGTAATCTTAATTTTTTCTGCTGTTCTCTCTCCAACAACCATATTGTGATTTTTTTTCAGATAACTTGATATTGACTCATTTATCTCATCACCTGCGATTCGAAGAGATTCACTGACTACTGTGCCACCTAGACTTAAAACTGCAACCTCAGTTGTTCCTCCACCGATATCAACAATCATAGTTCCCATGGGTTCAGTGACAGGTAATGAAGCTCCAATTGCCGCGGCAACAGGTTCATCTATTAAATAGACTTCTCTGGCACCAGCCAATCCTGCCTCTCTAACTGCCTTACGTTCAACACTTGTTACTCCACTTGGAATTCCAATGACAATTCTTGGAGCTAATATACCTCTACCTTCATTACATTTTTGAATAAAAGTTTTTAGCATTTCTTCAGCAGCATTAAAATCTGCGATAACACCATCTCTGAGAGGTCTCACAGCTTTTATATTTCCAGGAGTTCTACCAAGCATTAATTTTGCTTCTTGGCCAACTGCTAAAGGAATGCCCTCTTCTAAATCCATAGCTACAACTGAAGGTTCATCTAAGACTACCCCTTTACCAGATACATGTATGATTGTATTAGCAGTGCCTAAATCAATACCTATTTCTCGAGATAATTGCAGACGGCTCCAAAAATTATACTTAAAGTTCATCAAATAAAGAAATACTTATATACTAAGATTAACGTCCTTAATAAAAGTGTCTACAAGATAGTCAGTAATTAGAGTTATTACTGAAATAGAATATTAAATTCAATTTTGTTGTAGTTCTTATAGGCTTTAAAATCATGAAATTCTGTTTTCTATTAAATACTTAAGAAATAGCAAATTCTTGAGCAAGAAGAATAAAAAATATATTAGAAAAAAAGAAAATAAGCAAACATTATGATTAAAAAAGATTCCAAGTATCATGACATCACATGAAGTTAATTGGAGTCTGTTGACGTTTATTGAACTCCCCGGGCGGGATTCGAACCTGCGACCAATCGGTTAACAGCCGATCGCTCTACCGCTGAGCTACCGAGGAATATATAAAAATTTACATCTTTCGAGTACCTTATGACAAGGTACTTTTAATGATATTTGAAATTACTTGGTGAAACCCATTCTGATAAATAACCTTTTTCCATAATTCCAATCTTATGAGCATAGTTTAATTCCTCCATTCGATGAGTAATCCATAGAACAGTTATTGGTCTTTTTGCACTCGTGGTTAAAGTTTGCACAAGTTTAATTATTTCCATTTGACTTATTTCATCTAACAACGCTGTAGGTTCATCCATTAAAATAAAATTACTATTACTTATTAGTGCTGAAGCTATGGCCAGCCTCTGTTTTTGCCCACCACTTAATGTTTGAACAGGCCTTAGAATAAATCCATTTAAACCTACAAGATTTAGTACATCATCAACTCTTTGTTGCATACGCTTTTTATCAAAAGTTTCCCTTATATTCAAAATCATTTCACTGCCGCAAGTGGGCATTAATATCTGATGATCAGGATTCTGAAAAACAGTAAAGACATCGTCAGGACCATCTATACTTCCAGAAGTGGGATTAATTATCCTTTGAATTAATTTAAAAAGCGTACTTTTACCGCAACCATTTCTACCTACGATCATAAATAAACCAGGTTCATTAATTTCGAAAGAACAATTCGTAATTGTCTTTTCCTCATTAGGCCAAGAAAAATCTACATTCTTTAAAATTAAATTTGTTTTCATCTGTAAACAAAATATTCGATATCATTTTCTATGAATCAAGGCTAAAACCTGGTCTTTTTGAACCACCAGCAACGGCTGACTTCTCATATACCTGGATTGCAATTATTTCTTTAGCTAATACAGAAACTAATTTGCCCTTTATTTTTTCACATTCAAGATTAATCAATGAAGTATTCTCAGTTAAATGCATTGCATTTTTAATTTCATTAAAATCTTGCATTATATGATCATATTCATTTTTCTGAATAGTGATTGGAAAAGGAGAATATCTCAAGGTTAGTTCTAAGGTGTACATAAAAATTTGTTTTGTTAAATTTACTATATAAAAAACTATCTAAAGAAGATATATTTTTTTCAATAATTAGATTTTTATATATAACAACAATCATTATAATTAAACTAAGTAATATCTTTTTGCTTGATAAAATACATAGCTTCTTTTCATGGACATTGCGGATGACATTACGAATTTAGTAGGCAATACTCCATTAGTGAGATTAGAAAGAATAAGAAGATACTGTAATTGCCAGAGTGAACTAATTGCTAAATTAGAAAGTTTCAATCCGTCATCATCAGTAAAAGACAGAATTGCTTGTTCAATGATTATTGCTGCTGAAGAAGAAGGATTAATACACCCAGGCAAAACAAAACTTATAGAAGCCACAAGTGGGAATACAGGAATAGCACTTGCAATGGTATGTGCAGCAAAAGGCTATCAACTCATTCTTACAATGCCTGATACAATGAGTACCGAAAGAAGAGCAATGCTAAGAGCATATGGGGCAGAATTACAATTAACTCCTGGCAGAGAAGGGATGCGAGGAGCGATCGAGTTAGCTAATGAATTATCCAAAGAAATACCGAATAGTTTTCAATTTAACCAATTCGAGAATATAGCTAATCCCGAGATACACGAGAAGACAACTGCTCGGGAAATTTGGGAACAAACAAACCATAATTTAGATGGATTAGTAACAGGCGTAGGGACAGGAGGGACTGTAACTGGCTGCGCTTCCTATCTGAAAAAAATGAATCCCGATTGCAATATATATGCAGTTGAGCCTTTAAAAAGTGCCGTAATCTCTGGCAATTCTCCTGGTTCTCATCAAATACAAGGAATCGGCGCAGGATTCGTTCCTAAAGTCTTAAAAAAAGAACTTATTGATGAAGTCATCAAAATTGATGATCATGAAGCATTTCATTACGGTAGGCTTCTAGCTAAAATGGAAGGATTACTATCTGGTATAAGCAGTGGGGCTGCTCTTGCCGCAGCAATAAAAATTGGGCAAAGGAATAATATGAAAAATAAAAGACTAATAGTAATACTTCCAAGTTTTGGAGAAAGATATCTATCAACTGCAATGTTTGATTCAAATACCTCGGTAAAAGCAAGAAAAGATGGCTATTTGTAGTTCAAATGATAAAAAAATATAATTACTATGAAGAGCTAGGGGTAGACTTTAAAGCCTCAAAATCTGAAATAAAATCTGCCTATCGATCGCTAGCAAAAAAGTATCATCCAGATAAAGGAGGTGATAAAGAAAAGTTTCTTATCATACAAAATGCATGGGAAACTTTAAATGATCCAGTAAAAAGGCAATCTTATGATTCGCAGTTTTATCCTATCGATAAATCCCAAAATTCCGAAAATACTGAATGGAAAGAAAATCTAAAAAATAATACATATTCTTCTTCTAAAACAGATAAGGATATTGAAGAATGGATAAAAAATATTTATATGCCAATCAATAAATCTTTAAACCAAATTATTAAACCATTGAACAATGAAATAAAAGAATTATCTGCAGATCCCTATGACGATTTATTAATGGAACAATTTTGTAATTACATTAATAAAAGTAGAAAAAAGATAGATAAAGTCACTAGGCTCTACAAAACATATGATATTCCAAAATCATTATCCAATTTAGGCTTGGATTTATACCACTGTTTTTCTCAAGTTCAAGATGCTCTTGAAGAATTAGATAGATACACTCACGGATATGTAGATGATTACTTATTTGATGGTAAAGAAATGATGAAAGAAGCTAAAAGAATTCAAACTAAAATGACAGCTCATAAAAAAACAATGTCTTTTTCCTGAATTTAATCATCTCTGTAAAATTCTTTCAATTGGTCAATCTTTAACCAAGAATCAGGTACTGGTCTTCTCCAGCGAACCTGAGCATAATCTTCTTTGAGAGCAAGAATCTCACCAGGTCCTTCAAATACATAATCAGGTAGTTTATCATCACTAGCTAAAGATTCAGTACTAGAGGAAAATTTTTCATAATCTAAGACAACAAGACTTCCTTTCTTGAGTGGTTTTTTTTGAATAGATTCGCTCATGAATTAAAAAGTATTAATAACCAATTTAATCATTTAATGCAAAATTCGCATTTAAAATAGTCTTTTTTTATTTTTGAATATTTTAAGTGACACTTTTGTAAAAAATTATATATGCTCAATAAAGGAATTTAAATTAATAATATGCGTATTCTCTTGTTAGGTTGCACTGGATTTATTGGACAAGAATTAATACCCAAACTGTTGAAAGATGGGCATGAATTATGTATCGTAAGCAGAAGAAATATAGATAAACTCCATTGGAAAATTAAAAAAGATAAAATCAGTTTTATAAAATCAGATTTATCTACCGAAAATGCATGGAAAGATATTCATATAATCAAACAATTAAAATCTTGTAAAGGTATTGTTAATCTTACTGGAGAACCAATTGCAGATAAAAGATGGAATAAAAAGCAAAAATTAGAGATTAAAAAAAGCCGTATTAAAACTACTTCCTTGTTAATGAAAACCCTCAAAAATTTAAAAATTAATCCTAATGTTATTGTCAACGCATCTGCTATTGGCTTCTATGGAACAAGCCTAACAAAAGAATTCACTGAAAATAGCCCAAGCGGTAATGATTTTTTAGCGAACTTATGCAAATCATGGGAGTTAGAAGCAAAACAGAAACCACGCTTTACAAGGATCGTAATTTTAAGAATAGGAATAGTATTAAATTCTGAGGGTGGTGCTTTAGGAAAAATGATGCCTTTATTTAAATTAGGGTTAGGTGGACCCATTGGCAATGGAAATCAATGGATGAGTTGGATTCATAGAAAAGATCTTTGTGATTTAATTGCAAAAATTTTAATTAATAAAAGATTTTCAGGAACATACAATGCAGTTGCTCCAGAACCAGTAACTATGAAAGTTTTTTCAAAATTATTAGCAGA
The DNA here is from genome assembly GCA_913048245.1 of uncultured Prochlorococcus sp. Taxonomy (GTDB): domain Bacteria; phylum Cyanobacteriota; class Cyanobacteriia; order PCC-6307; family Cyanobiaceae; genus Prochlorococcus_A. The sequence goes on from CAJWWR010000002.1 coordinate 8,419, forward strand.
CTGCTTAAGAAGACCAAATTTAGTTCCTGTTCCTGGAGTACCCTTAAAAATATTTTTAGGAGAAGGGGCTAAATTAGTTCTAGAAGGACAAAAAGTAATAAGTAAAAAACTGAGTTCAAATCTATTTAGTTTTCAATATCCTCTTTTGAAACAAGCACTTGACGCTGAAACCAAGAAATAAGTCCATTTAATAAAGAGCTAATTATTAGTACTGTGATTAGAGGAACTATTAGAGGATTCCAAATCTTTTGAAAAAACAACATAAACGAATAATTTCCATTAATTTGCATAAATATTGCAAATATAAAATAAATGGAAAATAAAATAACTAGAAATAAATTAAATAATAAAAATTTATCCACAATCTCCTTAATATTATTTTCATTTTCTATCTTCTTCATGAATTATATCTTGATGAATTTCATTAACTATCTTAGTACATGCGCCATCAGGTCCAATTCTTTGCAGTGCATTTTGATTGCAAGAAATTAAAAATTTTCTATCTAATTTAATAAAATACAATAGCTTAAAAATAAGACTTACTGTCTTTTCAATCTGATCATTTTTATCTTTGTATTTTGTGACGCAAAAAACAAAATTCCCGAGTAATCTTCTTTGTGCTTCAGCAAAAGATTTAGTAAATTGTGGTCCTTCGCCTTCTATCTGAATAACTGGTTTAGAACATCCTATCGCTTGTTCAGCTGCAGTTCCCGCCATACTAATGACTAGATTACTACTACACAAAATATTTTCAAATGCATTCCATTTGAAATTGACCTTTATTAATCCAAATTCAAAACATTTTAAAAAATCAGTGGATCTTCCATAAGATGTCCATTTTCTCAATTTAAGAATTCTTTCTAATGTTTCTTGTTTAAAGTGATTAGTAAATCCAAAATTAAATTCAACATTCCGAAAATATCTATAAGATGAAATATTTTCTAAAACATCCAACATTACTAGAAAATTTTTTGTCAATTCCGGCATTCTACTGCCTGGAAACAAAGCAATATTGAAATTTGAAGTAGCAACTAGATAATTTTTGGATAATAATTTTTCCATGAAAGGATTCCCATAAAAGTAAACTTTTTTACCCAATTGATTAGTCAAATCATTTGCTGTATGAAGATCTCTTGAGAAAATCTTCAAAACCTTTTTAGAATTCAAAAAATGTTTACATGGCCAGGGCAGAATGAGTTTTCCTTCATAATGACTGGAATATGCGACTAAATAAACAAAGAAATTTTTCCTTACTATCCATGCAAAAAATAATGGAACAATATCGCCAACAACAATTAAGTAGTCATAATTATCCTTTTTTTTAAGCACTAAAAATAATTTCCTAAGAAAGTAGATCAGCTGACCATTAATTAAATCATTAAATCTTCCTTTTAAAGAGTTATATCCTAAACCGCCAGTCTCAAAATTCTTGGTTTTTCCAATTATTTGAATATTTTGTTTAGAGTAATTATCACCCTTACCAACTATAGGTAAACCATCTACCTTATATCCAATACCAACTAATCTTTTTGCTAAAAGACTTGCCGATAAATCTTCACCATGTCCATTACTTAGAAATAAGATTTTTTTCAATTGATCCTTAATCTAACCAAGTTTTTACTTTATTTAACTCAGGCCAATCAGGGTATCTTGCAAAACCATCTTCTATAGATTCATTTAACTCTTCATTCAGTTCAGGCATGATAATTTTCATCCTCTTAATTATTTCAATATGTTCTCTTACACCTTTGTTTTTGGTTGCGAGTAATGCCAAGACAAGATTCATCCTTGCTTGGGGATCTTGACCATTTAACTTAACCGCTTGACGCGCAAATTTCAAGGCTTCATCATTCTTACGCATTAGCAAATTAAGCCAAGCAAGGCATGTCCATGCAGCAAAATGGTTTGGGATTTGATTTATTATTTTTTGAAAATCAATAGCGACCTCATTAAGATCTACTCCTGTCTTGTATTTTGATAACGCCCCATTAAAATCATTTTCAATTTGGTTTGATTCGCTATTCATATCATTCATTATTTAATTAAACTGAAAAAGAGCTACCGCATCCACAAGTCTGGGATGCATTAGGATTAGTAAAGTTAAATCCTCCACCTATAAGTTCCTTACTGAAATCTAATTGCATACCATAGATGTATAAAAGACTTTTAGGGTCGCATATGACTTTGAACTTTTGTTTGCCTTCTATTGAGTATTCATAAACTTTATCATCAGAATTCACTTGATCTAAATTTACAAAATCCATTGTATAGCTCATACCACTGCAACCTCCAGAGCGGACACCAACCCTCAAAACTTTTTTTGACTCTAGAGACTGCAATAATATTGCAATCTGTGATAACGCTTGATTTGTAATTAAAATACCTTTGCCATCATCAGAATTCTTAACTTTTTCTGCATTTTGGTTAATTGACATAATCATCTTGAAGGCTTATTAATACCACTATAAAAAAATCATCAGGCTGATGCACTAAACAAGCAATTTCATTACTTCATTTGTTATAATTAAACAAAAAAAAGTAGTGAAAATTGCAATAGTTGGTTCTGGTTTAGCAGGTTTGACTGCAGCTGTTGATTTAGTTGATTCAGGCCATGAGGTTGAAATCTTTGAAACTCGTTCTTTTTGGGGAGGCAAAGTTGGAAGTTGGGAAGACAAAGATGGGAATCATATTGAAATGGGGCTTCACGTTTTCTTCTACAACTATGCGAATCTCTTTAAATTAATGAAGAAAGTAGGTGCATTTGAAAATCTATTACCCAAAGACCATACTCATTTATTTATTAACACTGGAGGTGAATTGAAGTCATTAGATTTTAGATTCCCTTTAGGTGCTCCATTTAATGGATTAAAAGCATTTTTCACAACAGAGCAGCTTAATATTGTTGATAAATTTAGAAATGCATTGGCCCTAGGAACAAGTCCAATAGTAAGAGGACTAATTGACTACGAAGGTGCAATGGTAATGATTAGAGAATTAGATAGGATTAGCTTTAAAGAGTGGTTTTTAAACCACGGAGGTAGCGAAAGAAGTCTCGAAAGAATGTGGGACCCAATTGCTTATGCACTTGGGTTTATTAATTGTAAAGACATATCCGCAAGATGTATGTTGACTATTTTTATGATGTTCGCATCAAAAACAGAAGCATCTAAGCTAAATCTTCTTAAAGGTTCTCCCCACAAATGGTTAACTCAACCAATAGTAGATTACATAACAAATAAAGGTGCCAAAATTAATTTAAATCATAAAGTTGATGAAATAATTTACGACAGTAATTCGTCTTCATATACTGTGAAGCATCTAAAAATGAATAGCCCAGAAGGACCAAAAACTGTCTCAGCTGATAAATTTCTTGCAGCATGCGATGTGCCAGGCATAAAAAAGATCATACCTAAAGAATGGTATAAGCTAAAGGATTTTGAAGGTATACAAAAATTAAGAGCGGTTGCTGTAGCAACTATACAGTTGAGATATGATGGTTGGGTAACAGAACTAAATAAAGATAATAACGACACAAATAATCCCACTGGATTAGACAATCTTTTATATTCCGCAGATGCCTCATTTAGTTGTTTTGCTGACTTAGCATTAGCCAGTCCTGAAGATTATCGTCGAAAAAACATGGGCTCTCTGCTTCAATGCGTTTTAACTCCGGGAGACCGTTGGATGGGGAGATCAAAGGAGAGAATTACAAAAGAAATTGATCAAGAAGTGAGACGTTTATTTCCCTCCTCAAAAAACTTAAACCTCTTATGGAGTAATGTGGTTCAAATTCCGCAATCCCTTTATAGAGAATCCCCAGGAATGGATCCTTATAGACCAAACCAAAAAACCTCAATATCAAATTTCTTTCTTGCAGGTAGTTACACAAAACAGGATTATATTGATTCAATGGAAGGGGCAACCATGAGTGGTCATTTAGCGGCATCAGCAATCCTAAATAAGAAAGTAAAATTAGCAAAGAACCTTTCTGTCAGTTAATCATGGGTATTTGGCTTAAACATAATGTAAAAACGATTGTAAATGCCCCTTTGGAAAATGTATGGGATACATGGAGTGATCTAGATTCAATGCCTCTTTGGATGAGTTGGATTGAGTCTGTAAAAACAATTGATACAAAAACTTCAACACTTCCTGATCTGACAGAATGGACATTAGCAGCAAATGGTTTTAGGTTTAAATGGAAAGCTCAAATTACTGAAAGAATAGATAAACAAAAATTAGAATGGGTATCTGTTGGAGGATTGCCCACAAAAGGCTCCGTAGTTTTCAATGAACAAAAATTAGCAACAACTTCAGTAAATTTATCAGTGACATACGAATTACCTAAAATGCTTGCAAGGATAATGGAAGAAAATATTCTTGGAAAACTGGTAACAAATGAATTACAGGCAAATATAAATAGATTTCAAGATTTAGTTGAAAAAAATTATGCTAACGAATCAACTTAAACTATTTATAGCAATATCCAATAATCCCTCAAAAGTATAAGAAGATGCTTCTCTATCGACTCTTCCAAAAATTCCTCTACAAGTTAAAGAAGTCTGAGGACCAATTGAAAAGAACTTAACATCTTCCAATAAAGCAAGACATTCATTACCAAAATATTTCTTTAATAGAAAAAAAGTATTCTCAACTGTTTTTCCACTTGAAAATACAATTCCATCAATTATTCTTTGTTCAAGAGCAACTAAAGTTGTTTCAGGAATGTTTCGAGGGCATTTTGATTCATACGCTGGCACTTCAATCACTCTAGCTCCCGAATTACGAAATTCTGTAGCAATTAAACTCCTTCCTCCTGTCTGTACCCTAGGCAAAAAAATTCTTAATCCATAACCTGAGACAGGAAAATTATCAATTAGACTTTCAGCAATAAACTGAGGAGGAATATAGTCGGCCTCAATACCAATTTCATTAAGTGTATGAGAAGTTTTTTCTCCAACAACCGCAATTTTTACTTTCTTAGAGAACTGCTTTAGACAAGATCCTTTATCGCGTAATCTTTTATCGACAAATTTTATACCATTACTACTTGAAAAGATAATCCAATGAAAACTCTCTAGTTCTTGTAGAGCTTCATCTAAAGGACCTATATCGTTGGGATATTCCATATTCAACGCTGGCAGTTCATAGATTGATGCACCTTTTTCTGTAAACAAATTTCTAACCTCAGCAATTTTGTCTAAAGAAGTGGTAAGAATTATATTTTTATTATTTAGTGGTAAACTACTTTTGCTCATTTTCATTCTCCACAACAACAGATTTTTTTGAGTCGCTCTCTTCCTTGATTTGCTCTAATATTTTAAGAACATTTAAGCCTTTTTCGATAACCTTATCTTCTTTAAAATTAATTTCAGGAATTCTGCGCATATCTATTCTTTGACTTAATAAATTTCTAATAGTTTTTCTTGAAGTATTTAAATATTCAACAACTTCACATATTTTTTTATCACCTCCAGTTGTTACGTAAATCCTACAATATTGCAAATCTCTAGATATTTCTAATTTTGTTAGGTCAATAAACCCATTAGAAATAATCTCACTCTGTAAATCATTCATAATAATAAGAGTGATCTCTTTTTTTAATAACGAAGAGACTCTATCAACACGGCGACTTTTTGACATGATCTATAAGTGAGAGGTATTAGTCATTGCCTTTAATATAAAAGCTATAGTTATGAAAGCACTTATTATGGAAGAAATTAAGAAAATAGAGGTTATAGGGTTAGAGACGTTTCTAAATAAAGGGCCCACCAACGCTACCAAACCTCCAAGAATAATTGATATCAGATATTTTGGATACCTTGCAACATTAGAAAAGAATTCGCCCATAATCTCCACAAAAAGAATACTTTTTTAGCTAAGTTTTTATAAACTTAAAATATTATGCTCACATTATATCAATTCAGACATAGTGCCTTCTGTTTAAAGGTGAGGATGGCTTTACATTCTAAAAAAATATTATATAAAGTTGAAGAAGTGACCCCTGGAATTGGTCAAATTCAAATATTTACAATGACAGGTCAAAAGAAATTACCTGTAATATTAGATGACAATAACCAAATCATCTATGATTCAACTTCAATTTGTGAATATCTAGAAAATAAAACTGAAAATAATAAACTATTACCAGAAGATCCTTATTTTCTCTCTCAGGCAAAATTAATAGAGGACTGGGCAGATACTACTATGGCATCAGCATGTAAAAATTCCTTATTAAATTCAGCGCTGGAAGACAACGATCTACGTTCAGCACTACTACCTGATGAAATACCGGAATCTGTAAAAGGTATTGTAGATAATCTACCACTAAAAAACCTCAGTAAAGTTTCTAAAGCTGTAATCAATCCAAAATCTAATATTGAATTGCAAAAGATATTAGAATCAATGTCTAAAGCCTTGGTCAATAAACAATATTTAATAAATGATACTCTCTCTATAGCAGATATATCAGTTGCCGCTCAATTATCTCTTTTAAAGTTCCCAAGATCTGCTGGGCCATTTTTAGAAGGCAAAGGATGTCCAGAATTCATTAACAATCCATACTTAGAAAATCTTTTTATTTGGAGAGATCATCTTGAAGAAAATTTATTTAGTGCGAGTCATCAATAAATTCAAATGTTAAATAATATTTATTCGTAGTAACTGGTCTTAAGTTTATTTCTCCAACTTTGGATCCATAAGTTGCCAAATACTGAATTCCACAAATTTTTTCTTTCGAATCACTGGAGAGATTTGAGTATTCATTGCACTTATAGAATTTGCTCATAACCTCGACTTGGTTAATTCTAGAAATGCCTTCTTTATGAACAGTCTGAATTGCTAATTCATCAGAAAAGAAAAAATCTTGATCAAAAGTTTGAGTCCTATCAACTATCCTAGAGTCAATATATTCATCGTTTTTCAAATATACAATTTGTCGGTTAAATGAATTAGGATCACTAACAACTTTAATCAATCTATTACCAAATAAAGCTTTACCTATTGACTGTGCATTTTCTGACCTGCTACCAATTAGATTATTAAATTGATCTCTATGGAAATTAACTTTATAATAAACAGGTTCTTCCTGACTATTATTTAAACTTTCTGACTTTACAAGCCAATTACCTTCAAACCAACTAGGGTAAATTAAATCTTTTTTGAGGTCTGAATATCTTGAATGTACTTTTACCCATTGAGGCCATGATTTCTCTCTAGATTCTAAAAAATCTTTTGTATGAAAATCTTCTAAAGCAAATACATCCTTAATACCTCCTATTAAAATAGTATTTATAATTATCAAACAAAGAATTTTTTTTACCATGTCTAATCCATTAATAAAGTCTGTAGATCATTTTGTTTTACTTGAACCAAATAGAAAAGAAAGGATAGTCTCAAGGCAGGAAGCTGTTGAGTGGCTTAAACACTGGATCTCCAAAACAGATACTTCCACAATATATCAAAATGATGTTTTTTCAGATGAGAAAAAAATTTCTAATTTCCTTGAAGACACATGTGAATTAGAAATAGAACCAGGATATAAAATTAAGTGGTTTGCAGTAAGAATAGACTCCAATTAATTTATTGTCTTATTTAATTGGAATAATATTTTATCCACTACTTGCTCCGTAGACTCTTCGTTAATAGAAACTTTAATATCTGCCTGAGCATACAAATATTTTCTATCATTCAAGATATCTAAATATACCTTCTTATAATCTTTTACATTTAGTAAAGGTCTTTTTTTTGTTTGATCTTTAATTCTCTTTAACGCAATTTCAGCTCTCAAGTCAATCCAAACAACTATACCTTGTCTAAAAACTCCCCAATTTTCTTTTCTTGTTATTACCCCACCTCCAGTTGATACGATCATTGATGGTATCTGAATAATTTCTTTCAAACATTTTGTCTCTAATTCCCTAAAATAATTTTCGCCATCCTCATCAAAAATTTTATCAATTGATTTTTTCGTTATATTCTCTATTAATGTATCAAGATCGACAAACTTATAATTTAATTGTTTTGCCAGTTCTGGTCCAGTTTTAGATTTCCCACTACCCATCATTCCAATTAAAAAAATACTTCTTCCTTGAATAGTATTAATAATGGTTTTTATGAAATTTGGTTCCATACAGACAAAAGAGTCATCAAGACTCTAATATATTAATACTGCAAGTACTCATGAATAACACATTTCCTAAAAGAATCCATGGCATGGGTCGCGAATGCGTTATCACTCGACGTGCCTGTTTTAGTTCTAGTCATAGATATTGGCTACCCGAAAAAAGCGATGAAGAAAATCTCTCCATTTTTGGAAAGTGTAGTATTGCTCCAGGTCATGGACATAACTATGAATTGATCGTTTCTATGGGAGGCAAACTTGATCAGGATGGCATGGTATTAAATCTTTCAAATGTTAAGCATGCCATAAAAGAAAAAGTTACAGGTCAACTAGATTTTCAATTCTTAAATAATACTTGGCCTGAATTTGACGTCACCAAACCCCAAGGAGTCTTACCAACAACCGAAGCTCTTATAAGAGTAATATGGGAACGTCTAAAAAGTGATTTACCTCTAATTGCGTTAAGATTGTACGAAAACCCTAATTTGTGGGTCGATTTTTATGGAAACAAAATGGAAGCTCTATTAACAGTTCAAACTCATTTTGCGGCTGCACATCGCTTAGCAAAAGAAGAAATTACTTTCAAAGAAAATACTGAAATATATGGCAAATGTGCCAGAGTAAATGGACACGGACACAACTACATACTTGATGTCACTGTAAGAGGTGAGATAGATCAAAGAACAGGCATGATATGTAACTTATCTGCTCTGAACAAAATTATTGAGGACCTTATCGTTGAAAAATTAGATCATACATTTCTAAATAAGGATATTGATTTCTTTAAAACTTGTGTTCCTACCGCTGAAAATATAGCTTTATATATTGCAGATATTTTACGTAACCCAATTAAGGATATCGGGGCCAATTTGCATAAAATAAAACTACAAGAAAGTCCAAATAATGCAGCGGAAATATATGCTGAACAAAGCATCTCAAATCTCTCTAATATTAAGAATGAAGAATCATTAGTAACACAAGCTTGATCAGACCGAGAATTATACTAGTTATAGCTTCAAGCATAGATGGAAGAATAGCTATTCCAAGTGGAGCCATATCGAATCTTGGAAGTCTGGAAGACAAGAAAATATTAAACGATTCACTATCCAAAGTAGATGCAACTATATTTGGTTCAGGAACCTTGAAAACGCATAAGAGTAATTTCCTAGTTAAAAACTATACAAATACTAAAGATATAAGATTATCTAATAAACAACCAATTTCAATAGTAGCTGGTAATCCTAATTATTTTTCATATGATTGGCAATTCTTTAAACAGCCAATAAGGAGATGGTTATTAAACTCTACAAAATATCCTTTAAAAGACAAAAGCAACTTTGAAAAAGAATTCTTTTTTAAAGAGGATATTTTTACTATCTTGAAATTACTTAAGAAAGAAGGAGTAAATTCTATTGCATTACTTGGAGGAGCAAAACTAATTTATTCTTTTGCTTTAGAAAATCTTATTGATGAGATCAAAATAACAGTTGTTCCAAGAATTATAGGGGGAGAATACTCATGGATTCCTGCTGTGAAAAGCAATTGTATTTTTAAAACAAATCAGGAATGGAAACTTGTTAGATCTGAAGAATTATCTTCTAATGAAATCTTTCTGCATTATTCCAAATTAAAAAGTCTAAATAATAATAAATGAATAAGCATAACTATCAGATAAATATTTATTTTTCAATTAGGCAAATCAATCAAAAAGAATGGGAGAACTTATTAAGTGAAAATAACAACCCTTTTTATGACTGGGAATGGTTAGTTAATCTTGAAACTTCGAAAAGTGTTTCAAGAGAAACTGGATGGCAACCACTTTATTTCTCTGTTAATCTTGAAAACAATATAATTGCTATAGCGCCTTTATTTTTAAAAAATCATAGTTATGGAGAGTTCATTTTTGATCAATCTTTCGCAAAACTTGCAGATGAATTAGATTTACAATATTACCCAAAACTAATAGGCATGAGCCCATATAGCCCAGTAGAGGGATACAAGTTTTTATATAAGAATCAATCTAGTAAATCAGAAATAACAGAATTACTCTTAACTGCTATTGAGGGGTTTGCAAGTAATAATAATATCCTAAGCTGTAACTTTCTGTATGTTGATATTGAATGGAGTAATTTATTACACAATCTTGGTTATCGCAAATGGATCAATATTAGAAGTGAATGGCAATCTAAAGGAGAAAGATCATTTGATGAATTTTTAACGAGATTTAACTCTAATCAAAGAAAAAATATAAAAAAAGAGAGGAAATCAATTATTAATCAAAAAATCAATATTGAAATTATAAGAAACGACAAAGTCAACCTAGCAGTACTAAAAAAAATGCATAATTTTTATGCTCAGCACTGCGCAAGGTGGGGGGTATGGGGTAGCAAATACCTGACTCCACAATTTTTTGATTCACTATTAAAACAAAAAGAAAAAGTTTTAATATTCGCGGCCCATCAAAACAAGTCATCAGAGATTATTGCCATGTCAATGTGTATAAAAAACAAAGATTGCTTATGGGGAAGATATTGGGGGAGTAAAGAGGAATTCAAAAACTTACATTTTGAATTGTGTTACTACCAGCCTATCGAATGGGCAATATCCAACGGAATTCAATTCTTTGATCCAGGTGCTGGAGGTAAGCACAAAAGAAGAAGAGGATTTTTTGCCAGGGAAACAAATAGTTATCATAAGTGGTTTGACAATAACATGAGCAGAATTATTCACCAATGGCTAAACGATGTAAATAAGCAAACTTTATACGAAATAGATATCGAAAATCAATCAATACCCTTTATTAAATAATTTCTGATAGTCAATTATGGTTATAAAATCTTATTTTTAATAGATGAATTGGATAAATTAAATATAAATATAAACTTAAAAAATATCTTTGTTAATCTTAATACATTTTAGAAAGGAATTATATTAGTAGAAATTTAATTATCTTCTCATTTACAATTAAAAATAACTAACGGAATATTCTTTAAATATAATTACTTGTCAATTAACTTTTATAATTTTTCTTCTCTCAAACTGTTTAATTGGCAATAGCCTATAATTTATAAAAAACAATATTTCTCTAATGGAAGCAGAAAAAATCAAAACAAAAATAATAAAAAAAGATAAGTTATTATCTGATCGGTATATAAATTTAGATCCATCGGGATATTTTATTATCAAAGTAGACCATATAAAAAAAATAATTTTAGTAGAGCATTTTTTAAATAAAATTGATAATAAAGGATATGCAATAGATCCCATAACTAATGAACCCATAGCATGTGATTCCATTATAAAAAGAAAGGAAAACGTTACATTCGAAGGTCATTCTGCAAAAGAATTGGGAATATTAATTACAGAAAATAGAAATGACCTTATCTCTAAATTTGACCACGCTTTATATCTTGGAAGGGAATTGCAAAAAGCAGAACAATGTTTACTAGAAGAATCAATATATATTCAAGATTAAGAAATCAAACTAAACTTTTTTAATTTTCATTGAAAGTGTTAAATTAAAAAAAAAAAAAAAATGAACATTATTTTCTACTTGTCTTTTATAGCATTCGGTTTTGGATCAGCTTTTTTATTAGATAGGCTCTTAAGAGCTGTTAAGTTAATATAATTGAATCAAATAAATTTCTTAAACTCCCCATATAAATCATATTCATCAGTAAAAGATATTCTTGCTTCTACAAATTTACCCACAAATTCTTCTTTATTAATTTGCTCATTAGAAATAGATAAAAAAACATTACCATCAATTTCTGGTGAGAAATTATAAGATCTTCCTTTCAACTGATTATCATCTGAAACACCCTCAATTAAAACTTTTAGATCCTTACCTAGGAACCTCTGATTCCTGTTCTTTGATATCTCTTGTTGAATAGATATGATGTTATCTTTTCTGGCCTCTGCAATTTCTTTAGGCACTCTATGAGGTAAATCATATGCTTTGGTACCTTTTTCGGGTGAGAATGTGAAAACTCCAACATGATCAAATTTATGCCTTTTTAAGAAATCTACAAGATGTTCAAAGTGATCTAGCTTTTCACCAGGATAACCGACGATAACGCTTGTTCTTAATATTGCCTCAGGTATTTCAGTTTTAATTTTTTTAAGAATTGATTCATTCAGAGCAGATTGCCAGGGTCTATTCATTTTCTTGAGAACTTCCGGATGACTATGCTGAAGAGGTAAATCAAAATAAGGCAGAATATTTTGTGATTCTTTGAATGTCTTTATAACTTGATCATTGAGTCCAGTTGGGTAAGCATAATGAACCCTTATCCAAGGGACTGGAAGCTTGGATAATTCATTTAATAATTTTGCTAAACAAGGTTGACCATAAATATCTTGACCATAATTGGTAGTTATTTGACTAATCAAAATAATTTCCTTTATACCTATAGAATACAAATATTCAGCCTCAGAAATAATAGATTCAATAGTTCTACTTCTCTGCCTACCCCTCAAAGTCGGGATAATACAAAATGAGCAATTATAATCACAACCTTCTGCTATTCGTAAGTAAGCAACATATTTATCATCTTGTAATTTCCTGGGGATTAATTGATCTGCAATATATTCTGGATTTTTTGATACTTCATTTACTACTTCTCCTTTTTTTACCTTATCAATTACATTGACAATTTTTTGATAATCACCTGTACCAACCAGTCCTTTAATCTCAGGCATTTCTTTTAATAATTCTTCCTGAAAATGCTGTGCTAAACATCCTGCAACAACAACTTTTTTTCCCTGGCTGGTAAATTCAAGAATTTTTCTTATGGATTCTTCTCTTGCCTTTTCAATAAAGCTACAAGTGTTTACAACAATAACATTTGCATCTTCAGTATTGTTGCTTACTTGATAACCATCTTCATCTAATAGTCCTTGCATATGCTCGGTATCAACCAAGTTCTTTTCACAACCAATATGGCTAAAAGCTATCTTCTGCAATTTAGTTGTGTTTAAATCAGTCAATTTTTTCTCTTTTAAATCAATAACAATTATTTAAAGCGAATAAAGTTTTATTCAAGACTTTAGTTAGTATTAATATTAGAATAAAATGAAAACAAATAACAACAAATTAGATGAGTTTGAATACTTTAAATAGAAGAAATATAAAAGAATTAAGACTACCAAAAGTCTTAATATCTATATTAAGTACTATTGGAATTGTAGATACAGCAACAATAACATTAGATAAATTTGGATTATTTAATTCATCAAAATTTTGTTTAACAAGTAATGGTTGCGATATTGTTTTAAATAGCTCATGGGGGACCCTGCTATATCTTAACAAGACGGCTATTCCATTATCACTTGCAGGTTTAATAACATATTCATCATTATTAATAATTTCTCTTTTATTAACGTTTAATTTCTTTTCAAAGAATAGTAAATTAAATAGATTTTTCTGGTGGCTAATTTTCCTAATATCTTGTGGTTCTTCTAGTTTTAGTTTAATTCTGGTATTTGACGTTATGATGTCTAAACTTAATACCTATTGCACTTTTTGTATAGTTTCTGCAATTATCTCTTTTTCAATTTTCATACTTTCTATTATTGGTGCAAAGTTCGAGAGCAGAGAAACAATCTTTTACAGAGGCTTTATAGTTTTTTTGACATTTCTTGTTGGAGGATTAATTTGGTCGAATAATTTAGACACTGCCAAAAAAGATTCTATCAATCAAGAATCTAATCTCGAAGTAATATCATCCGAAGCAAACGAAGCAAGAATAAATTTTGCTAAATTCCTAAGTAAAAATAATATAATTATGTATAGTTTATGGCATTGTGGTTGGTGTCAAAAACAAAAAGAATTTTTTGGTAAGGAAGCCTTAAAAGAACTAACTATTGTTGAGTGCGCAAAGCAAGATGAATATGGACTTAATGAATTTTGCTTAAGTAAAGGTATCACCTCAACTCCTACTTGGGAAATAGACGGCGAACTCATTAGTGGTGCCATGTCTCTAAATGATTTAGCTAGGTTAACTGGCTATACTGGTAATACGAAGTTCTAAAAAACTTTCAGTTATTTTCTTATTGATTGGAGCAAGCTAAAAAAATGTTTATCAGAATTTTTATCTTTATTTTTAGTATCCTATTAGCATGTTTTTTTGGCACTCATAATCTAAATACTGCAGAAGCAAATACTATCAGAGAAGGAACAACATCCAACAAAATAATATCTCCCAAAGAAAATCAGGCAAATGTAAATTTTGCAAAATTCTTAACTAACAATAATGTGGTTTTATACACTGCTTGGTACTGTTCGCACTGTCATAATCAAAAAGATTTATTTGGGAAAGAAGCACTAAAAGAACTAACTATTGTTGAGTGTGCAGAGCAAGATGAATATACTTTTAGTGAAGTCTGCAAAGCGAAAGATATAACAGGTACACCTTCTTGGGAAATAGATAATCATATTTTTTCTGGAACAAGAAGTCTGGCAGAATTAGCAGAATTAACTAATTATCCAGGAAGCTTTAAGTTTGAATAAAACCTTTAGTTATTTTTTTATTTTTCTGTTGTATTGAGTGGCAGTTCCAGCTAATTTTTGTTTGTGGGAAATCAACCCTGTAGTGACCTCCTCTGCTTTCCTCCCTAAAGATACATGCAGTCAATAATAAATGAGTTGTAATTTGCCTATTCTCTAAATCAAGTAGTAAGTTAAGAGCTCTTCTATATTGCTCATCTAATACTAGGATTTGAGTATCTTTAATATTTTGTGTTTGATCTAGAAGAAAATTATTTTTTAATTCCATCATCTCAGCTTCAAGAAATTTACGTAAATTCATCATTTTCTCTAATGATCGGGAAACACCTAAAGAATCCCAACATAATTTTCTCAGATGCTCAATTTTATCTGAAACTTGATAAACTAATTCTTCTTTAAGATTAGGCATATTACTTTTTATCTCAAGCCTATCGAATCCTAGAGAAGAAGAATTAGATCGATTTACACATAGAGAGGCCATTTTTCTTGCGAAAACCAAACATTCCATAAGAGAGTTGCTGGCTAATCTATTAGCACCATGAACACCAGTAGATGCTATCTCACCAACAGCATATAGCCCCTCAAGGGTAGAAGCTGCTTTTAAATCTGTTAAGACTCCTCCCATCCAATAATGTGCGGCTGGAGCTACTGGGATTGGCTCATTTAAAGGATTAATCCCATACTCTTGACATCTGTTTAAAATTGTAGGGAATCTTTTGACGACTTCTTCAGGATTGATAAATCTCAAATCTAAGCCAACATGATCGATATTATTTTTAATCATATTACTAATAATTGCTCTACTTACTTGATCTCTTGTCGAAAGATCGCCATCCTTCAAATGACTTACTGGACTTTTACCCCTGTTATCAACTAAAACTGCCCCCTCTCCTCTCAAAGCCTCAGATATCAAAAAGCATGGGGCACCATAAAATTTAAGTGCTGTAGGATGAAATTGAATAAATTCTAAATCTTGAATAACTGCTCCTGCATTCCATGCAAGGGCAATTCCTTCACCAGATGACTGAGACGGGTTTGTTGTATTGGTGAATAAATGTCCACCACCACCAGTAGCTAAAACAACAACTTTTGCTCTAATCCAATATAAACTTGATCCATCAAGCACTTGCACACCTTGACATATTTCATCCTCAACTAATAGTTTTGTGACTCTAACGCCACGGCAATGGAGAACATTTTTCTTACTTTCTACGTGATCTTCAAGTACTTCGACAAGAGCCCTTCCTGTTCTATCTTGAACATGCAAAACACGTCTACATGAATGTGCAGCCTCTAAAGTTGCAGATAATTTATTGAAATCTCTATCAAATATCATTCCTAATTCTTGTAGTCTTTTTATACAATCTGGTGCTTCTTTGACAAGCATATCAACAGCTTTAGGATCACAAAGACCATCTCCTGCTTCTAAGGTATCGCGTGCATGCAATGCAAAAGAATCTTCAGGTCTTATTACAGAAGCGAGTCCTCCTTGTGCCCATCTACTTGATGAGATTTTGCTTGTATTACGATTTAAAAGTAGGACATTTAAATTTGAAGGCAATTCTAAACAAGTCATCAAACCTGCTGCTCCTGCACCTATAACAATTACATCCCATTTATTGAGATCTATCTTTTCTTGCGAGAAAGGCTGTCTTAACATTAAACCAGTCCACTCAAACTTGGTTGTGATATGGCTAATAAAAGAAAAATACCATCAACTATTAACGTTGTTTGCAATACATAACTTGTTACAAGCAAAGATCTGCCATTCAAAGTGTTTAAAGAAGCGGAATTTGCAATGGTTTTAGAAATAAGCCAAAGGAATATACCAAAAATCAAGATAATTATTATTGGTTTGGCATGAAGTAAATTTTCAGAAGTTTTCTGTAGTATAAACGGTGCTTGTTCTGAATCTGCCTTTACTACTTCCGTCCATTGATCCATAATGCCAGTACAAAATATAGTTATATCTGTTATCGCTGTACCAAATAAAGAAGACAAATAAAAACTGGAACCTATTCTCCACTTGGTCCCTAATCCAACTAATGCAAGTGGCAAAGCGACTGCCTCAACAGGTATATGAAGAATAGGATGATAACTTAACCATCCCCAAAATAAACAACCTCCTAACCAACTGCCTGAAACCCCCAAGAGTAAGCTACCAACTATAAAAAATTGTTTAGTTAATTTATTAGTCAAATATAATGAAAGACTCAAAATAAAAAAAGTAAAAAAAAGGGCACTAGAGGGATAAAATCTTACCCAAGGAGCTTGAAAAAAGATTGGAAGAATAACAAAAAAAGAAGACCAGAATCTTAATGAAATTGGTTTTGCCAAAAAAGTATTTTCGCTAATATGTTGATCTCCAACACATAATTCTTTGTTGTTAGTAGCTTTTATTGAATTTTTTAAAAGTACTTCTTCCAAGGAGCTGAAATTAAAAAGATTATTAAATGAATTTAAAAATTTGAATAAAAAGAGATTACTTATTTTATCAATTTTTTATTCACATTAGATAATCATACTAAAAAAATAATAAAAGTATTTAATGGTCTTTAAGTCCTATATCCTATTAGAATAATATTAACATCAAACTAAGTTGATTTATTGTGTGGCAGGAAGCTAATTCTATAGATGATTTGAATGATTTATTAGTCCCAAACAATAATCAAACAATTCAACCTGCTCTAATAGCAAGTGTTGATAAAGATTCAATTGGAGAGGATGTAGGGTTTGAACAGGGAGATTCTATTTTAACTATTAATGGTAAAAAACCTAGAGACTTAATTGATTATCAAATACTAATAAACGATGAATTGCTAGAACTAGAAGTATTAGATAACAAAGGTAAAAAACATGAACTACAAATTGAAAAAGAACAGGATGCAAATCTTGGAATAAACTTTAAGGATGCTTTATTTGATTCTTTAAAACAATGTAATAATAAATGTCCATTTTGTTTCATTGATCAACAACCTCCTGGAAAACGAAAAACTTTATACATAAAAGATGATGATTACAGATTGAGTTTTTTATATGGATCATATTTAACTCTTACAAATTTAAAAGAAATTGATTGGAACAGAATCTCGATACAAAAACTATCGCCTCTTTATATTTCAATTCATGCAACAGACCCTGATGTACGGGAGAAATTATTAAAAAATAAAAAAGCTCGGGATATCATAGATCAAATTAATTGGTTTGAAAGAAATTCTATTCAAATTCATGCACAAATTGTTGTTTGTCCAGGAATAAATGATGGGGAAATTCTTGAAGATTCAATCAATACACTTGCGAAATTTCATAATAAATACAAAAAAACTGTTTTATCATTAGCGATAGTGCCAGTTGGATTAACAAAATTTCGCCCTAAAGATGATCAATTAATTCCGATACAAAAAAAATATGCTCAAAATTTAATTTTCCAAATAGAGCAAATACAAAAAGACTTAAAAAATAAAATAGGCTCAAGATTTTGTTGGCTTGCAGATGAATGGTATTTAATCGCTGGCTATAAACTTCCTAAGTACATTACATATGAAAGCATGCCGCAAGAATCAAATGGGGTAGGTACGATAAGAGAATTTCTTAAACAACTAGAGGAACAAACAAAATCTTTACCAAAGAAAATAAAAAACAGAAGAATTATAAGTTGGGTAGTTGGTAAATTAGTTCATGAGTCTCTTATTCCCTTCTGCAAAAAATTGAATAAAATTGAGGGCTTAACCGTCAATCTTTATGGTTTACCAAGCATTTACTGGGGACAAGAGCAAGTTGTTACAGGATTATTAACTGGCGAAGACCTTATTTATGGATTATCCGAAAAAGAATTAGGAGAAAGTATTTATTTGCCTTCTATCATGTTAAAAATGAATACAGATTTATTTTTGGATGATCAAACAATTAGCCAAGTAGAAAAAAAACTTAAAACCAAAATTCACGTTGTGGAGAACGCAAATGATATTATAAAAAGTCTTATAGGTCTTTCCTAATTGAATAAGAATCTACACCATGTTTAACAAGTTTATAAGGACTTTATTTATATTACCTTTGTTTTTAACAAGCGAGATACCTTTATTGTCATTAGAAATTACTGATAAAGATAGTATTTCAATAGAAAATATCTTAAACAAAGAGACATTGTCTTTTGAAAATATTACGGAATTAATTATTAAAAATAATACTGAACTAAAGTCTCTCGAAGCTTTAATTGAATCAGCTGCATTTAATCTTTCCAGCAAAATTTCCACAAGATATCCATCAATTGACTTAAGTGCAAATGGACTACCACAGTATCTTTACGGAGAGAGTTTTAATAACAATTCATCTGACACTGTAAGCTCACAATATTCAATTAATCCATCTTTAAGTTTAAGATGGGATCTAATTAATCCTTTAAGAGGAATTGAAATTGATTTAGCAAGAAATAATTTCGAAATTGCAAAGAATAATTATGAAATCAAAAAAAGAGATTTAATTCTTGAGGCAAAGGTAAGGTATCACAAATATCAGAAATCATTTGAGGACTTGAATAATGCTCAAATTTCATTGGATTTATCATTAATTAGTTTTAAAGAAGCCGAATCAAAATTAGAAGCAGGGACTGGGACTCAATTTGAAGTTCTTGAGGCAAAGGCTCAACTATCAAGAGACAAACAAAACCTTGAAGAAAAAAAAATAATACATGAAATCAACAAGATTTCTCTAAAGGAAATACTTAACATAAAGCTAGAACAAGAATTTGAAATTCATTCTGAACAGGCATTAATTGGATTTTGGAATCACTCTCTAATTAAAAATATTGAAAGCGGTATTGAAAATAGCTTTTCTCTTCAGAATATGAATCTTCAATTAGCAAATACAGAAAATCAAGCTGAAAGTTTTTTAAGTTTAAATAAACCTACTATTTACATAACTAATACTCTCTCAAGTACATTCTCATGGGGGAGCACACTTACCACAGAAATCGATCCTAATGCTTATGCATCTAGCTTTAACAATAAAATAAGCTTAAATTTTAATTGGCCAATTTTTGCTGGAGGTGAAAATAAAAATTCATTTCTTGCAAAAGAATTAGAAGCCGAATCCCAAATATATGCCTATGAGAATCTATTAAACCTCATAACAAAAGACATAAGCGAAACCTATTTAAACTTAATAATGTATGAAAAAAACCTGATTGCATTAAAACAAGAAATTTTATCTACTGAAGAGTCTCTTAGATTAGCCAGGTTGAGATATGATGTCGGGATATCTACTCTCAAAGACGTTCTAGTAATACAACAAGAGTTGAGTACAGCAAGATCTAAAAAAATAAATGCTATTTATAACTACAACATAACTCTTAATAAACTAGAAAGATTAACTTTTCTATCCAGTAACGAAAATTGCAAAGAAATTTCAGATGATGATGGTGAACAAATTGAGTCTATTTGCAACTATTGATGCATAATAAGTAAATGGAAAACAACAAAAATAAATTAAGTTCGGATCAAATCAATGCATTAGGTTATCTTTTTGAAGAGGTTAGCCAAAGGCAACTAGATGACTTTGGTAATATATCAGCTAGTAGTAAATCTGACGGGTCCTTAATAACCAGTTGTGACTTATGGAGTGACAGAAAAATTGTTCAAGGACTTTCCAGAATAGTCCCTGGGGAAGGAGTTTTAAGTGAAGAAGGCGATAAGTCAATACCATCTAGTGAGGCGTATTGGATAGTTGATCCTCTAGACGGAACCACTAACTTTGCGGCAGGAATTCCGTATTGGTCCATATCAGTTGCACGTTTTGTGCATGGGATACCGGAAACATCTTTTCTTATAATCCCAACACTTAGAAAGAAATTTACGGCAATAAGGCAAAAAGGAGTATATCTGAATAATAAAAAAATCTTTAAAGACAATAACTTACAAAAAAGTGATTGTGTTTCATTATGCAGTAGATCAATTAAAATTCTGCAAATAAATCCTAGAGAAATTTTCCCAGGCAAAATTAGACTTCTAGGGGTCTCTAGTCTCAATCTAACAAGCGTTGCTATGGGACAAACATTTGGAGCTATTGAATCAACTCCAAAAATATGGGATATTGCAGCTGCATGGCTAATTCTAGATGAACTTAATTGCAAAATTAATTGGCTAAAAACAAATCCTGAAAATCTAAATTCAGGCGAAGATTTATCTCAAGTCAATTTCCCTCTAATTGCTGGCAGGACAAGCGAAAATCTAAGTCTTTTAAAGCCATGGGGTGATTTATTACTCAAAAAATAGTCAATAGATAAAAAAAGACTTGAAAATTACTCGTTTTAGATAGAATGAATAGGAATTTAGGGTAAATATTTGAAGAGAATAAACATGCGTCACAATTCGAGATGGATTATCAAAAGTTTGTGGGGAGCATGTAAAAGATGGAGTAAATCCGATTGCATAGATTTAAGCGCTGCTTTCGCTTATTACGCCCTGCAATCATTTTTTCCTATACTTCTGATTTCTTTATCAATTGCATCGTGGTTCCTTGGAAAACAAGAAGGATTAGACCAAGAAATCATCTCAGTCGCTGAACAAGTACTGCCTCCATCAGTAGTTGAATTAGTTGAAACAACTTTTCTAAAATTAATTGATCAAGGTTTTGGGGCAGGTATTTTAGGCGCAATGTTTCTTTTATTTACAGCTGGAAATGCTTATTTATCATTACAAAGAGGATCTGAAAGGTTGTGGGAAGATGCATTACCTTCCAAAAAAAGTTTTTCTCCATGGCGAGAACAAGCATCACAATTTCTCAGAAATAGAATTGAAGCATTTTTAATAGTTTTTTTTATAGGGTTCTTAATGGTACTAGATCAAATTAGTGCCAATCTAAGAATGATCCCAAATGCTGTCTTCGAGGAGATTACAAATGCTGATACTTGGCTATCCAATATTGTTTTACAATTACCTGTTCTACAAGTTGGACAATTTGCAATACCTCTTATTGGATTTTCGCTAATGGCCTTGTTATTACAAGCTCTTTTACCTAGCAGAAAAGTACCACTACAACCATTAATTCCAGGTTCGATATTAATAGGAATACTTTTAACTACTTTAAATCTTGCTGTAAGTAAAAGTATTCTCTCGCTTGGTGTTAGATTTCAGGCGTATGGATTTATTGGGGGTTTTCTGGTTTTAACTTTATGGGTTTGGCTGTTAGGTGTTATTTTGTATTTTGGACAATGTTGGAGTGTCGTTATAGCAAGTATGTCTATTATGGAAAAACAAAAAAGTATTTATAGGAGAAGAATTTAATATGAATGAATTTTTTAAAATGAATCAAAAATTAATAATATATTCATCAATAATTTTCTTTATATTGCCATTATTCGGTGTTAAATCTTTACTTAGCTTATTTGGCAATATTCTTATACTGCTTTTTTTAATACCTATATTAATATTCATAATTCTTTTTTTGGGTCTAAATTCCGTCAAAACGAAAATCACACAATGTCAAAATTGTGGTAATGGAGTTATAGGATTCCAAGAAGAATGTCCTTTTTGTGGATCTAAATTAAATTTAAATACTCAAAATCAAACCTATTCAACAAATGCAAGTGAAGAGACTATTGAGATAGAAGCCGAAGAAGTAAAGTGAATTATTTTTATTAACCAATACCAATCTGTCTTAATATACTTTGTCCAGTAATTAATTCAGTACTTAGTCCTATTAGTATTCCCATCATTGCTAAACGACCGTTCCAAGTTTCAGCAAAATTGACAAATCCAAATCTTGGTTGATTCTCATCATTCATAATAGATTATTTACCTAAGATTATTTTAGCGTTTATTTATGAAATATATGAAAAAATTTTTTTCATTTTTACTTTATATGTCTAAAACCATCTACAGGCCGGTATTCATCACCTGTCAATTCCTCATAAATAATTGCGGGCAATCCAGTTTCAAACATTGTTTGTAGTGCCTCTTTTAAAAAAGGATTCCATCCACCAGTACTTACTTTTCCATGTCTAACTGTCCAATCCCAAGTACCTTGAAGATCTCTTGGCATTCTGCCTTCCCTATCTCTTCTGGCGACTAAATCTAAAGATTCAACTAAACCTACAACAACAGGACTTTTTCCATATGAAGGGGTCAAACTTAACTCTAATCGTACAGGATCTTCTTTAAGTAACCTCAAACGAAATCTAGGCGGTAATTTTAAAGACTTCAATACTGAAGTTACTATTTTTGTTTTTTGTTCCAAAATTTCTCCTAAAATAATCGATAATCTAACATTTATCTAATCAGAACTAGTACCCTTTTCAATCGTTGTATCAGTATCATTAGAGAATCTTACAGTTAGTAATTCTTCATCAGTAATATTGCCAGATTTATCAAGGAGTTCAGGATGGATAGTGTATTTTTTAGTGTTGTTTGAATCATTGTAAGGCCTTTGCTGATTTTTATCTACCAAACCCCAACCATTTGACATAACTTTAAAGGCCTTCCATATTAAGAAAATAATAGTTGTTGCATAAACAAGAGGAAATAATAAAGACATATAATTGTATTTTGAAGTCGCTTTTTAACTATACTAACCATAACTATATAAATCTGAAACAAATAATGAATAAATTTTTTTAATAAATATTTTTAGTTATTATTAAAAGAGATTATCAAACGTCAAAATATCCTTCACCCCATCAATGATAAATGTATTCTGTGATCCTACATAAACTGAAGAAATTAAAAAAACCAAAGATTTTTTCAACAAGATCATTTTTTACATTAACTTTATTAATTAATTTAACTTCAAGTTCAACAATACTTCCTTTTTCAATTAATGAAAAAGTCACACAAGCAAATAAGCTTATTGCTAATAATTCATTTATCACCACTGCTATAGAAATAGCAGGTCCATCAGTTGTAACAATAGATACTGTCAGGTATGTGGAAACTAATCAATCTAATGAAAATCCCTCATCTCTTCTAGATCCTTATTTTGAAAAATTATTTGGCAAAGAGTTTCCCTATGAAGACGAACCAAGAATTGAAGAAGGCCAAGGAAGTGGATTTATTTTTGAAGATGGTCTTGTAATGACAAATGCTCATGTAGTAAGTGATTCTGATAGGTTAATTATTGGTCTTGCAGATGGAAGAAAGGTTGAAGGCAAAGTTATTGGACTTGACTTATTGACAGATTTGGCTGTGATTGAATTAGAAGGAGATGGACCCTGGCCAAAAGCAATTCTTGGCAACTCAGATAATATTAAGGTAGGTGACTGGGCAATTGCAGTTGGTAATCCATTCGGTTTAGAAAATACCGTAACTCTCGGGATTATTAGTAACATAAAGCGAGACGTTTCAGAATTAGGGCTATATGACCTAAAAGTACATTTAATACAGACAGATGCTGCTATCAATCCTGGCAATTCTGGAGGTCCGCTAATTAACGCCTCTGGAGAAGTTATTGGAATAAATACTCTTATCAGAGAAGGACCTGGGGCTGGATTAGGTTTTGCAATACCTATCAATGAAGCAAAAGAAATTGCATATGAATTAATAAATAATGGGATGGTAATACATCCAATGATAGGAATCAGTCTATTAGAAGAGCCTTCTGAAGATATGACGAGAACAGAAGTAAAGGTTGGGTATGTAGTCCCGGATAGCCCTGCAGATAGAAGTGGTATCAAAATAAACGACGTTATAGTAAAAATCAACGAGCAAGTAATTAACAATGCCTCGGATGTAATAGACGCTATTTCTGAAAATGGAATTTATAGTGAAGCTCGTATAATTATTAAAAGAAACGATAAACTGCTTAATTTCCAAGTCAAGCCAATCGATATTCGCGATTTATAAACTATATAATTTAGTTATCACATTCTCTTAATATCTCCACACATTTACTTATACATTTACCATCAGAAATATCGCAAAATGATATACATTCAAAATAATTTTCTATAGGATCATTATTGAGAGAATTGTTTGTTGAGAATTCATCTTTAGTTCTAAACATTTTTTTAATTAATGTAGTTATTAGATTAATCATTCATAATTGAATCTGTAAAGATAAATAAGTGATCTTGCCTATACAAATGTAAAGTTATTTAAAAAATATTAATAAGCTTTAAGGATTGTTACCTACCAAATATCAAGCTCTATTTCTTTTATGCAAATAATATTCATAATCTCCATTAAAAGGATAAAATTGACAATCCTGAATCTCAACAATGCGATTCGCAATTTTTGAAATAAAATATCTATCATGTGAAATCAAAAAAACAGTTCCTTTATATTTCTTTAGCGCCAATTCTAAATTTTCTTTAGAGTTCATATCCAAATGATTCGTAGGTTCATCTAATAACAGAAAATTACTAGGCTTTATAACAATTAAAGCTAGTGCCAAACGAGCTTTTTCTCCTCCACTTAAGTTTTTAACCCTTTTAAAAACAGAATCATCTTTAAATCCAAATCCCCCCAGGAGAGTTCTAACACGCTTTTGAGTCCAATTAGGGACATTTTCAAAGATCAAGTCTAAAACTGTTTCCTCAGCCGGAAGGGCGTCAGCTTGATTTTGTTCGTAATAATTCATTATTAGATTATGTTGGCTCAAAGTAATTTGGCCCAATTCAGGTACTAATTTTTTCATGATAAATTTAAAAAGTGTTGATTTACCTGCCCCATTTGGACCTAAAAACGCAATTTTATCGCCCGATTTTACTGATAAATTAGCTTCAAAAAAAATTAGATTATCGCCATAGCTATGACATAAATTTTGAATTTCTACAATTTTTTTGCCTGATCTTGTTGATTCAGCAAAATTAAAAGAAGGGGCTTTTATTTTTCTTAGGCTAGTACTGATTTTCTGGACTTTATCTAGCTGTTTCTCTCTACTCTTAGCTTGACTACTTCTTGTGGCGCTAGCCCTAAATCTCTCTATATATTTTTTTTGAGATTCAATTTCTTTTTGTTGTAAATTAAAAGCCTTATTTTTAGCCTGTTCTTGTAAGTTCCTAGTCTGTATAAAAGAAGAATAATTTCCAATATAAGTATGAGATATCCCATCCTCAGTAAGAATAATTTTCTTACATAATTTATCTAAAAAATATCTATCATGGCTGATTAATATAATTGCTGTCTTAAGAGATATTAAATATTCTTCAAGCCAGGATATCGTTTGAAGGTCCAAATGATTGGTTGGCTCATCTAACAATAATAAATCTGGCTTTTGTAGCATGATCTTACCTAAAGCTATTTTCATTTGCCATCCTCCAGACAAATTTTCTACCAATTGATCAGCATCATTAATCGAAAATCCCAAAATTGGTAAGATCTTGTCTATTTCCGAATTCATTTGATAACCGCCTGATTGTTCATATTTCCTCTGATAAATCCCTAATTGATTTACTAAACGATCTAACTCTTTTTTGTTGCCGCTAACTTCTAATAATTTCAATTTTTTTTCAATTTCTAATAATTCGTTAGCTAGAAATTGTATTTCTGAAAAAGAGTTTTCTAATTCTTTTCTGACAGTATTCTTAGAATTTAGTTCAAATTCCTGTCTTAAGTAGGCAATTTTGGGATTACCTTCTTTGCGAATGCAACCAGTTGTTTGCTCTTCATCACCAATTAAAATTTTCAATTGAGTTGTTTTGCCTGATCCATTGGATCCGACTAAACCTATTTTCTCCCCTTTTTTTACTTCCCAATTAATATCTTTTAAAACTTCCTCAGTAGAGTATATTTTACTTATTTTTTCTAATCTGATCACTTGAATAAATTAGTATGTTCGAATTAATTGGTCTTTTTACTTATTAAGACTTTTTAGAATAAACTTAACTTATGAAACGCATAGAACAAATAGTAATTATTTTTATTGCTGCCGGGTTAGCTATTCCAAGCTATTGGTTTTTTTGGACTTTAGCAGGTGGTGGTGGTTATGAAAGAAGAATTAAAAATATTGAACCCCAGACAATTGAATCTTTACAACCCTCCTCTAACCTTGATTAACCATAATTTCGTTGGTAGATCATCTAAAGTACTTAGATATTCAATTACTTCGTCTTTAGAGACTTTTAAATTATTTTCTTCACCTATTTCGCATATTTTATCCAATGCTGATTTTGGATTAGTTAGAGCTATTTGAAACAATTTATTTTTCTTATCTGTATCTTCAGAGATTAAAGAATAAAGTTTTTCTGCATTTGAAGGCATTGAAGTAATTAAAAATACATATACAAGAATATTCCCTCACGCGACATTATGCTCATTTTCGTAAGAATCTTTTTCGGGTTCTGTCATTTCCTTAGCAGAAGCATCCTCCATGCTTCTCGCATCTACACAAAGAACTTTTCTTAATTTTGCAAAGTTTGCGGCATGTGATAATCGGCCATCTTTTTTTGCCTTAAATTCTGATTTTTGTAATATTTGATGTAAATGAGTCAATAAGTATGGGCTTATTACTGCAGACACCAGTACATCACTACTTTGTGTAGAACCTGCACGAGATTTTAAAATTGAATTAGTTTGATTGATTAAAATATCTTTTTTAGAAATTAGCTTTGAAGTGTTTTTCATGATCTGATGAATAAAATGAAATCAGGCTATTGATCCTTAATTAATAATATACACAAAGATAGTATCCTTGACTAACTGTGTATAATATTGAGTAACAGTTAAGTTCTGATATTCATGGCAATTCGCCAAAACTCAACTAATGGCAAACCCAAGTCTCCACGGATTCAAGTTGTCCTTCCAGAATCTCTATGTGAGCAATTAACTGCTTTAGCAGAAGAAGAATCTAGAACTGTAAGCAATATGGCCAAAGTGTTAATTCAAAGAGGTATTAAAGATCATTTTAACAATGTCCCAAGTTCCTCTAATCAAGTAAATACAACAGACACAAATACATTTAGAAATAACTTAGAGAACCAAAGCATAAAAAGGTTAAAAGGCATGCCAAAACGTATTAAATATCTAAAACAAAACGATAATTAAAAATCAAATTTGAGGCAATTTTTGCAAATCTTCCATTAAACCCATTACAACTAATACATGTCCTCTCTCTAAAATATATTTAGCTGGTGGATTAACTGATAATTTTTCAGCGGGTCCTGCAGCTAAAACATTTACTAAATAATTTTTTCTAAGGTTTAAATCACGTAGAGATCTACCAATGAACTCCTCAGGAACTTTAATTTCATCAATGCCAGTTTGATTATCCAACTCTAATCTTTCGATAAGATTTGGTCGCACAAGTTCTAGTCCCAGCCTTTCGCCCTGCATCCTGGAAGGAAAAACTACTTTATCTGCTCCTACTCTTTTTAACATCTTTTCGTGAAGGTCACTCGTTGCCCTTGCTATAACCCTTTTTACTTTAGTGCCTTGAGTATCTTTAGCTATGAGAGTGGTTGTAATACTTGCTTCAATTGGCTCACTTATACCAACAACCAATGTATTCATTTCCAATAAGCCGGACTCTCGCATTGACTCTTCATCAGTGCAGTCAACAACTCTAGCCTCTATGGTAGGTTCTAACTGCCTCAAATCGTCAATTGCTTTTTCAGAATAATCTGCAGCAAGAACATCTGCTCCGTTATTAATTAACTCCCTGCAAACTGCAGTTCCGAATCTTCCTACACCTACTACTGCAAATGATAAAGATTCCTTTTCTTTCTTAGGAGACCATTGCCACCAGTCAGCCATAATGAAAATTAATGATTACTAAACATAAAGATCAGCTTTGGGATAACCAATTCTCTTTTGTTTGTTTATTCTACTCTTATAGAGAGCATCCCAAACAGCACTTAAAAGCAAAAGGATACCTAGCCTACCTACGAACATACCAAGAATTAGAATAAATTGACCAAAATGATTTAGTTTATTTGTTAGTCCGATATCAAATCCTACAGTTGCAAAAGCAGAAATACATGTAAAAAGCATCTCTAAAAATGTAAATGATTCATTATTTACAAAAGTATTTGTAGTACTTAAAAGCATAGCCATTAACAAAACAAATAAAAGAGACCCAACGGTTATGCCAACTGCTTTTAAAATTACTTTATCTGAAATTAATCTATTGCTAATTATGACATCTTTTTGACCTTTCAAAGTAGATCTCGTTGCGGCCATCAAAGCAATAAAAGTGGTGGTTTTTATACCTCCACCAGTACCACCTGGACTTGCCCCGATAAACATTAAAGTCATTAGAAATAAAAGACCAGTGTCTGAAATAGTATCCAGAGCAATTGGATAATTTGTAAATCCTGCTGTACGCGCACTAACAGTTTCAAATATGGAAGAAATTAATCTTTCGAAGAAATTTAAACTTTCAAAGAATTCACTATTTAATAAAGATTCCGTCAGAAAGAATCCAAAAGAACCTAGAATGACAAGAAAAAAAGTTGTTCTGATTACTAATCTGCTATGCAAACTTAATTTCCTATAGCGTAAGTTTCTTCTATTATTCCAAACATCATCAATCACTCTCCACCCTACTCCCCCCAAAATAATAAGAAAAATAAATACTATGTTTACTAAAAGATTTCCTCTATATTGGTATAAGCTTGAAGACCAAAGTGAGAAACCTGCATTGTTATAAGCGGAAATACTATGAAAAATTGCCGCCCATACTCTTTCTCCATTATCTTTTATATCAATAAATCCAAAAAAATAGAGAATAATGGATCCTAAGGAAATAATTATTGCTGCAGTTATAGCAATACTCTGAAATGTCCTCCCAATGCCTCCTACACCAAATTCGTCCAATGTTTTTCCCTTGTCTAATCTAGTTCTTAATTTGGTACCCTTTACAACAAATCCTTGAAGAAAGGTTGTTATTGCCATGAGACCTAAGCCACCAGAGAGTAACATAAGAGCCAAGCAAATCTGACCAAAGATAGTCAAGTCGTTCCCAATATCAATAATTGTTAATCCAGTAACTGTTATAGCAGAAGTGGCAGTAAAGAATGCTTCCCAAATACCTACCTTATCAGTTGAAGATAAGGGAGAACTTAATATGAGAGTCCCGAAAAAAATAATTATTAACCCTGTAACAATAGTAAATTGGGGTACAGTAAGCTTTCTGTAAAAATCTCTTATCTTAAAAATAGTTTGATTAGACTGCACTTAAAAAACTCAGAAATTCAAAATTATTAGAGCTGGAATTATCAGAGCCATAATTATAGTTAATCCTATTCCATACTTTGCTACATCAAAAAATCTATATCTTCCAGGACCATAAACCATTAAGTTAGTTTGATATCCCATGGGGGTTAGAAAGGATTGACTAGCGCCGAAAAGTACTATCATAATCAAGCCTTGTGGAGAGATCTCTAATGTAGTCGACAATCCTATTACAACAGGCAATATCAAAGCAACTGAAGCAGCATTACTTATGAATTGAGTCAAAAAAACAGTACTCAGAAAAATAACTAATAAAGCCAAATACAAAGGGAGACCATTTAATAAAAAATTTAAATTCAAGGCAATAAAATCTGCAATTCCTGTTGACTGCATTGCGACACTAAAACTAGATAAAGAGCCCAGCAATAAAATCACATCCAGTCTGATAGATCTCTGAATTTCTGCAGGTCGTAAACAACCACAACATACCATAGCAATTACAGATAATAGTACTGAACCAACTAAAGGGATATTAGAAACAGATGGCAGAATTATCATCAATATTGCAATTGCTATCGCAATCGGTTTTTTATTTAATACAGGCAGATCATCATCAACTTGATCTAGAATCAGTAAATCATTACTTGATTGAAGGCCTCTAATAGAGTCTAATGGAGCTTGAATTAATAACACATCTCCTGCCCTTAATAGCGCTTGACCCAATCTTTCTTGAACAGTTTGCTGGCCCCTCCTTAATGCTAAAACAGTTGCGTTATGTCTTTGTCTAAATCTAAGCTCTCTTAAACTTGCGCCTGCTAAAGTAGATCCTGCAGGCAATAATGCCTCAAATGTCTTTGTACCCTCTTCGGAAGATGGTAATTTTTCACTCTTAAAGGAGCTTGGTTTCTCTGCAAGCAAAATAGTGTGTTCTTGTTCAAGTCTCAACAAATCAGATCGAGTTACTCTAATTAATAATCTATCCTCAGGTTGAATCCTCCTGTCAGCAAGAGGGGGTAAAATAGCTTTTCCATTTCGCTGTAGTTCAAGGACATCAACATCAAAACGTCTTTGAAGTCTACTATTTCTCAAAGATTGTCCAACTAGTTCTGAAGTAGCAGGAATAGTTACTTCTGTAAAATAAATATTCATATTTGCATTATTGTTAAAGTCTTTACCTTTTCCTCGATCTGGAAGAAGAGCATCAGAAACCAAAATCATATATGTAGTTCCGACAAGCCAAACTGGTATGCCAATAGAAGTTAAACTAAATAATTCAAGAGGGCCATAATTAATACCTTCAGAATTAACAAGTTGCTGACTAATATCACTAACTAGAAGATTCACGGAACTTCCTAAAAGGGTAATAGTCCCTCCAAGTAAAGTTGCAAAAGATAAAGGCAAGAGAACTTTAGAAGGTGAGATATTTCTTCTATCACACCAGCTTTCTATAAGAGGAAGCAATGATGCTACTACAGGGGTATTAGGAACTATTCCAGATATTGGTGCAATTACAAATCCTAATAAAGCTATCAATCTTCTAGGCGTTCTAATACTATCAGAAGCAATCAATTCTCTAACTCTATCAAGCGCTCCACTTTTAAATAAAGCTGAAGAGACAGCGAATAAACCCATAAGAGTAATTAGGGCTGGACTGCCAAAACCTGATAATGCCTTTTGGGGAGTTAGTACACCAGTTGCAATAAATATGGCTACACATAATAAACCTGTTAATTCAGGAGCTATTGTATTTTTGATAAATAAAAAGATTGATAAAATTAAAACAAGTACTGTAATTGAAGCATCAAAATTATTAATTAACAAAGAAACAAAACTCATACAAATTATTCTTTAATTTCAATATACATCTAAAAAAAACTTTCAAAAAGTTAAATTATTGATGAAATTAATTTTCACGAAAAATATTGTTCTTGTTTATTAGCCAAGATGCTACTGATTTCAAACTATTTTGAACAATAGGCATTTTGGAGGCATAAACCAGACGTCGGATTTCAAAAGCAAGACTTCCAGAAAGCGTTAAACCCAAACCTGAAATAGATGCTTTACCTTTACCTAGACTAATCATTTCTCCATTATCACGAAATTGATAGTCGATTAAATCCTTGCCTTTTAGTAATAAATCTAAATTAATCCCAACGTGTACGCCTTGTTGCATTGCATTCTGCGCAGTTGAAGGCAAATTTTCCATATCTCTTATGGAAGAAATATCTCCAATGACAAAAACATTCTCATAAGATTCAATTTGTAATTTTTGATTAGTAACTATTTTTTGATTATTTGTTTCTATCTCTTGTTCAAAAGTAGGTAGGTTAGGTTTGATCCCCGCAGTCCAAATAACTAAATCATGTTTGAATTCATTCTTTTTGTGCTGTGAATCTTTTAATAAGATGTGATTTTCATGTATTTCATCAACAATTGTGTTGAGTAATAGTGAAATATTGCGATCTTTTATTGCCTTTTCTGCTTCTTCTCTGTTAAAAAATTTGCATTTATTCAAAACTTGCTTAGAGCTTTCAATTAAAGTGATATTTAATTTTTTAGAGTACAAATCATATAACTTACAGGCTAGTTCTACTCCAGATGGGCCAGCACCAACTATTGATAAATCTTGTACATTTCCTGAATCTAAAGATTCTTGAAGGGCTATTTGCAAATTATTCAAGTCATTTAGAGTATTAAAAAAATAACAATATTTATCAACACCAGGAATTAAATAATTATTATTTATAGAACCAGTACTCAGAACTAAGTACTGGTAATTTAAAGTTAAATTGTTTTCTAATTCTAAAGATTCTTTTTCTAAATTTATAGATCGTAATTTATTCCTTAAAAAAGTTATACCTGAATTTGCAAAAATCTCTTTAAATTCGGCTGCTACTTCCCACTCTTTAATTTCTCTACTTAATACTTCATATAAAAGTGGTTTAAAAATAAATTTAGATTGCGAATCAATCACTAATATTGGAATAGTTGGATTTAATTTTTTTAATGTAAAAGCAGAATTAATACCAGCAAAGCCAGATCCAACTATTACTATTGGTTTTTTTCTTGAATTCATAAGGACTATAAAAATAGACCTGGAGCTATTATTAAACTAAACCAATATTATAAAAATCGAGCCCAATAGTTATTAATCCAAAAATTAAATACAAAAATGCAAGCTATCAAAAAACCAGTCAATCTAGATTTAAATATTTGCAATCAAGAATTACTACCTTTGGATGCTAAAGAAAGAATCGAATGGGCTTATGAGATTTTTAAGGAAAATTTTGCCTTTACAACTAGCTTTGGTCTACAGTCATCTGTTTTACTACACTTAATTCAAAATTCAAAATTAAAAAGTAAAGCAAGAATCTTTTGGATAGATACTGGTTATTTACCTCCTGAAACTTATATTTATGCTAATCAACTTATTGAACAGTTATCATTGAAAATTGAGGTTTTACAAAGCGATATATCTCCAGCAAGAATGGAGGCATTGTATGGAAAGCTTTGGGAAAATAATGAAGAAGGGGACATTGAAAAATATCATAAGATAAGAAAGATTGAACCTCTGGAAAAAGGTTTCAGTAAATATGAAATTAATTGTTGGGTTAGCGGTGTGAGAGCAGAACAAACTGGCAATAGAAGTAAAATGAGAGTTATTGATCAAATACGTAATAGATATGCTTTAAGACCACTTCTTGGATGGACTAATAAAGATATTTATTATTATATGAAAGACAATAAATTACCACAACACCCACTATTCTTTAAAGGATTTTCAACAGTAGGGGATTGGCATTCAAGTACTCCTGAAACTGAAGGGAAAAAGGGGAGAAGTACTAGATTTGGAGGCATTAAAGAAGAATGTGGACTACATACTGAAGATTGAATGTATATTTCGGAGAGTAAATGAATAGAGATTTTATATATTTATTAATAGGCAATTCAAGATTACATTGGGCTGAATCTTCAAAAGATAAATATAAATTTACGCATACTTCCTTAAGTCATTGGTATGAAAAAGATTTGAAGAATAAAAACCTAGTATGGGCCTCAGTCGGTACTCACCCAAATATTAAACTTAATCAAAAGAGAGAAATTAGAACCAAAGATATCAAGTGTATTAAAATCCCAACACATTTCGGTGTTGATAGAACTTTGAGTTGTTTTTGTGCTTTGAAAACCATTACAAATCCTAATCAGAAAAATTTTCTGATTGCTGATTTTGGAACAACTTTATCAATAACAAAAATGGATTATAAAGGATTGGTATTAGGTGGCGAGTTGATTCCTGGTTTTACAACACAACTAAAGTCAATGGTTCAAAATACAAAGTTGCTAAATTATCCAGCAACAATAAGAATTCCAAATAATAACTTCTTAAAAGATACCAAACAAGCAATGATAAAGGGGGTTTATAATAGTCTTAGTGGAGTAGTCAATTTATTATTTAATCCCATAGATGATATCTTGATTTTGTGCGGAGGAGATTCAGAGTTCATTGGTAAATTAATGAAAGAAAAAGAAAATTCAATCATTATTAAGCCCAATCTAGCTATTGAGGGTTTAATTTTATTTTCTAAAAATCATTTAAACATCCATTGATCTTAAGCACTAAGCTGTAAATCTGATACTATATGGTCTGCCATTATTGCTGCTTTTATCTTAGTGTAAATTTTCTGAATTTTCCCATCAGTATCAATTACAAAAGTATTTCTAATCATACCCATATATTCTTTACCCATAAATTTCTTCAAACCATAACTATCAAAACTTGATGCTACGTGACAAGGAGTTGGATCTGTTAATAAGATAAAAGGCAAGTCAAATTTTTCAACAAATTTTTGGTGAGAAGTTGAGTTATCTTTACTAATACCAAGTACAACAAAATTATTTTTTTTTAAAATCTCCCAGTTCTCTTTGAAATTGCATGCCTCTTTTGTACAGCCTGGAGTGTTATCTTTTGGATAAAAATATATTATTATTCTTTTACCTAGAAAATCATTTAGAGATACTTTTTTATTAAAAGAGTCTTCTAGAGTAAAGCCAGGTGCTTGATCACCAATTTTTAATACCATTGAAAATATTTAAGAGCTATTCAAATAGATTACCAAAAATTTGGTTTTATCCGATGAAAGGTTTCAAAGAATTAGTAACTGAAAAGGAAATCAGATTAGCTAATATGCTATCCCAATCAAGATCGAGTGTTTTTCTTGAAAGTAGAGGTTATATAAGAAAATCCTTAGCACATTTATTTAACTTAGACCCACTAGACATACCACTTGAGGCACATCCAAGCCAACCGCCAAAACTACCCAAAGAAATGGGATATATAAGCATTAGCCACTGTCTGGATGCTTTAATTATTATTTGGAATCAAGAAAAAGTAGGTATTGATATTGAAAGATCAGATAGAGAATTTAAATATGGAAAAATCGCAAAAAAATATTTTCATAACAATCAATCATTGCATGAATCTACATATAGTAGAAAAAAGATCTTAAATCAATGGTGTGGTATAGAAGCAGCAATTAAATTAGATAAAGGATCACTTGCTAAAGATTTAAAACAATGGAAATACATAAGTGATACAAAAACACTATTTCATAAAGGGAATAATTTAAGAGTATTTTTGAGTCAAATAAGATTTTATGAATGGACTATTTCAATTGCGTATGAAAACGAAAAATACATAAAACATCCTCAAATAATATGTAACAACCTCAATATTTTTTAGTTTTTATCTAATCTACTGAAATCATCTAATCTTAATTTTTCCCATCCTTTTCTACAATTCTCCCATATCTTGAGATGTCTAAGTTTTTCCGGCAAGTAATTTTGATCAATATCGTTATGCATAAAATTATGTGGATTCTTATAAGTTGATGAATTATTTTTAAGATGATCTGGAATTTCAAAGTAATTATAAGATTTAACAATATCAATAGCCTTAAAAATTGATTTGTTACTATTACTTTTTGGTGAAAGCGCTAAATATAGAGATGCATGAGCAAGATGATAAGAACCCTCTGGAAAGCCTAGTTGTTGGAAAGCAGAATTGCATGAATTTACTACAACTATTGCATTGGGATCAGCCAAGCCAATATCTTCAACAGCAGATATTAGTAATCTTCTAAAAATATATCTGGGATCCTCCCCAGCCTCAATCATATTTGCCAGCCAAAATAAAGTTGCATCTGGATCTGATCCTCTTATAGATTTTATGAAAGCACTAATTACATCAAAATGCTTCTGACCATTTTTATCATATGAAATATTTTTGTTTTGAATTGAATCTTCTGCCATTAAAAGATTAATCTTTAATATTTTTTGAGATGGCCTTATATTTGTATTAATAATAATTTCTAAAGCATTAATTAAATTTCTAGCATCCCCATTTGAAAATTGTATTAAGTGATTCATAGCATCAACCTCAATGAATATCTTGTGAGAATCCTCTGAACTTTGGTAAAAATGAACTACCCTTTCTATAATTTTTTTTAGATCTTCATTTTCAAGCGGACTTAATCTAACAATTCTAGATCTGCTGACCAAAGCTTTATTGATTGCAAAAAAGGGATTTTCTGTTGTGGCACCTAACAAAGTAATTGTTCCATCTTCAACAGAAGGTAAAAGTGTATCTTGTTGCATTGCATTTAAACGATGTACTTCATCGACGAAAAGTATTGTTTTTCTGCCAGATTTTGAAAATCTCTCTTCTGCATTTACAATTTCTGTTCTCAGCTCTTTAATCCCTGATAAAACTGCATTTAATTTTTGTAATTTAGCTCTTGTATTTAAAGCAATAATCTCGACTAAAGTTGTTTTACCTACTCCAGGGGGACCTGTAATAATAGTATTTCCAATTTTATCGTTAAGAATTGCGTTGCGAAGAAGAGAGTTTTTCCCTAAGATTTTTCTTTGACCAAAAAAATCATCCAAACTTTTAGGTCTCAAAACATCTGCTAAAGGTCCTTTCTTTTTTCGATTTATATCACTGGAAAACAAATTATCAAAGCCCATTTTTAAAGAAACTATATCTTAGAATTCATTAAGTTATTACAGTAGGAACATCCATTTTAGTTCGATTCTTAATGTTTAATAGTTTATCTATTCCAAAGATTAAATCACCTAACGCTACTTGAGGGTCCAAAAATAAATCATTTTGCGATTTAACATATTTCTCAAAATATAACCTAAGTGTAGATCCTTTAGTTCCTGTTCCCGAGAGTCGAAGGATAACCCTCGAACCATTATCTAAAATCATTCGAAGTCCCTGATTATCACTAATGGATCTATCTATTGGATCTGTATAAGAATAATTATCAGCTTTGATTATTACACCTGAGGCAAAATGAGAACCTATAAGTTCATTTAATCTACTTTTTAAATCTTCGTATATTTGGTAAGCAACTTCACTGGATATTGCTTCATAATCATGCCTAGTATAGTAATTTCTTCCAAATTGCATCCAATGATTTCTAATTAAATCAATTACCGAACATTTTTTTTGTGCAAGTATCTGTAACCAAAACAATACAGCCCATAAGCCATCTTTCTCCCTGACATGATTACTACCTGTCCCAAAGCTTTCTTCACCACAAATGGTGATTTTGCCAGAATCCAAAAGGTTTCCAAAGAACTTCCAGCCCGTAGGAGTTTCATAACATGGAATATCTAGTTCTTTGGCGACTACATCTACGGCCATGCTAGTTGGCATTGATCGTGCTACACCAGAAATACCATTTTTGTATCCAGGAACTAATGAAGTATTAGCTGTTATTACAGCTAAGCTATCACTTGGATTAATAAAGCATCCCTTTCCTAAAATCATATTTCTATCACCATCCCCATCACAAGCTGCTCCAAAAGAATATTTTTTTTGATCTAATAATAAATCAGCCAATTCCTTAGCATAAGTCAAATTTGGATCAGGATGTAGATGACCAAAATCAGGCAAAGGATTACTGTTTAATAAGGATGTATCACTTAGACCAAGCCTATTCACAAATATTTCTTTGGCATAGGGTCCAGTCACAGCATTCATTGCATCAAAAATAATTGAAAAATCATTTTTTACATACTCACCAATCTGGTCAAAATCAAAAATATCTTCCATCAAAGAAACATATCTTTTAACACCGTCAATAACTTTAAGTTTAGTTCGGTAGATGTCAAAAGATCCTTCAGAATCAAGACTGGGTATATCGACATCTAGAAACTGATAACTAGTTAATGCTTGAGTACATTTATAAATTTTTTCTGTAACAGTTTCAGGAGCAGGTCCTCCATTGGAAACATTTAATTTAACTCCGAAATCTCCATCTCTACCACCAGGATTATGACTTGCTGAAAGAATAATTCCACCAATGGCTGAATATGTTCTTATCAAATCAGATGCTGCCGGAGTTGATAAAAGGCCTTTTTGAGGGACTATAATCGTCCCTACTTTGTGCGCGCAACATATCTTGATAATTTTTTTTATTGCACTGTCGTTACCATATCTCCCATCTCCTCCAACAATTAGGGTCGAACCCTCTACATTATTTAAAGAAATCAAGATTGCTTCAATAAATGTTTCTAGATAATGATCTCCTAAAAATTGCTTTGTACTTTTCCTAAGACCAGAAGTACCTGGTTTCTGATCTGTAAATGGATGATCTATATGAACATTTTTGATTGATGCCATAATTTATTAAGGAATTAAAAGAATCTAACTAATTTAGTGAGGCATTTCAGAAGTTCTTAACATAGAGATAAACCACAATGATGAAATAATCAAAGCTGCTAATATCCCATAATTAATTCCAAATTTTGAGATAGTAATAGGAACCACTAAAGGAAATGTGATCGCTCCAAGCATTGGTGTTATTGCAACAAATGTTTTAAGCATGAAGTTAATTATTCAAACCACTCTTGTTCGACATTATTTTTGCCATTTGTATTATCAATCGGAGTATTTCTTTCAAAATTCATAGTTATATTCCTTTCTTGATCACCATTAGTATCAATTGCCTTGATCTCATATTTTTGGGATCCATCCCTAAAGGGTACTTGTAATCTAAAAGTACCATCTGAAGCTAAGGGAACTTTTTCCCCTCCGATAGTTAAAGTTGCAGAGGGATCAGTGGCTCCATAAACTATCAATTCAGCATCGGCTACTAACCAAAATGACTTATTTTGTGTTAAACCTGAACCAGATTCATTGGCTCCCGAGGCCCACAAACCTGCCCCTGAGTCACTAAGATCGCCTTTAATATTCTCTTTGTTAAATCCCTCCATGAATTCTTCTGAACCAACTCTCCTGCTCTTTGTGTAAGAAGTAGCTGCATGATATAACCTTTCATGTAAACCACTTTCTTCACTTTGGTTAGTTTGAGCAATTACATTATTCATTTCTGTTGATGAATCCAAATTAAAAGGAACAAATTTATCCACGATCTGCTCAGAAGGATGCGAACTTGGTACATGGCTTGACGAAGAAAAAGCTAAAGACATCCATTTAAAACCGTATCTATAGCCCAACTCAACTTTGTAGTCTCTATTTGGAACTGGAATAGGCAAATACCACTCGGTACTGTAACTATCAACAGCGATCTCTCTCATCGTACTTTGATTGACATCGCCAGTTGCCGATCCTGTTACATCATATAATCTTAAACATAATTTACTTGCTCCCAAGGATTGAGCCCTTTCTCTATCAATATCTGAAATTTGCCAAAAAACATAAGCCCATTCTGGATCTCTAGGCAAAAAAACGAGGTTAGTAACAATCTCGTTCTTATTATCAATATTCTGAATCTCCTTCTCCTTAGCGACTGGAAATTCTTTTTTAGCTTTTACTGAAGTTTCAGTAGTGGCAAATTCCTTTTCTTGATATGAAATGATTAAATCAACTAAAACAGCCTTCGTTTTACGGCTGTATAGAGGTACTGATAATTTACTTGCGTGTTGACGTAATTGTCTGAGGGTAAGACGAAGCAATTCATCTTTGTTAATCATCCCATCAGCCACTTTAAAATCTCCGTTTTTGTTTGGGATCAGTATGTTCTTTTTTTGGGTCAACTGCGCGTTATTCTTGGCTGGCGTCAGGATCTACTGACTAATTTCCATTTTACAAAATAAGGAGAATCATCAAAAACGATTGCAATAACTGAAGTATGCTAAAAAATCGCTTAATTGAAAAATATAGTTAATTTTTTGCTTCTTTAATTTTTATTACCTAAAAATTTGACTTATTGTAAAACTACATTTTTTCTTTGGGATCATCTAATTCTTCCTCATGATTTTGATTGATAATGGACACTAGATCATCAAGCACAAGATTTTGTAAATCCTTATCGTTTTTTAAGGAAAATTCTTCTAACTTACTTCTCGCAATACACATTTGTCTGAACAAAGAATCTGAAAAAACTTTATCGTCAAATCTTGCAGATTGCTTATCAGTCCATAATTTCAAATCATTAGAACTTAGTATTTTAGCGTCTTTTTCTGCCAATATTTCTCTGAAAACATGCAAACAATGACATAACAATCGCACATGATGTTTCTGATAAACTGAAAGATTCATGTCCTCAATTTGTTTGAGCAAGTCTTCATTTATGTAACTTGAAGGGTTATTTGATTGATTAGACATTGAATGTTTTAATAGCAATATGGTAAAAAAAAATCAATATTGGGATATCTTTCGTTAAAGTAATAGAAGACAAATTGAAATAAATCAATTTCACAATCATGATAAATGAAAATCTTGTCAGTAATGTAGTAACAGAGCCATATAAATATGGTTTTGTAACGGATATTGAAACTGAAAAAATATCAAAAGGTTTAAATGAAGAAATAATCCGTTTAATTTCCAGAAAAAAAGATGAACCAGAATATTTACTTAATTTTCGATTAAAGGCCTTTAAAAAATGGCAAAAAATGGAAGAGCCCAATTGGGCAGATCTGGGGTACAAAAAAATTGACTATCAAGACATAATTTATTATTCTGCACCTAAACAAAAAGAGAAGAAATCAAGCTTAGATGAAGTCGATCCAAAACTTTTAGAAACATTTGATAAGCTTGGAATACCCTTAACAGAACAAAAACGTCTTACTAATGTTGCTGTTGATGCTGTTTTCGATAGCGTATCAATAGCCACAACATATAAAGAGCAATTAGCTGAGCATGGTGTGATTTTTTGTTCAATAAGCGAAGCCGTAAAAGAGCATTCTGCACTAATAGAAAAATATTTAGGTTCTGTGGTTCCCGCATCTGACAATTACTTTGCAGCTCTAAACTCAGCGGTATTTAGCGATGGTTCCTTTGTCTACATACCTAAGGGAGTAGAATGTCCAATGGATCTCTCGTCATATTTCAGAATAAACAGTGGAGATTCAGGACAATTTGAAAGGACACTTATAATCGCAGAAGAATCAAGCACAGTAAGCTATTTAGAGGGTTGCACTGCTCCTATGTTTGATACAAATACATTACATGCAGCAGTAGTCGAATTAATAGCACTTGATAATGCTTCAATTAAATATTCTACTGTACAAAATTGGTATGCTGGAAACGAAAATGGAGTAGGTGGGATTTTTAATTTTGTCACTAAGCGTGGCAAATGCTTAGGGAAAAAAAGTAAGATAAGTTGGTCACAAGTAGAGACTGGTTCGGCAATAACCTGGAAATACCCGAGCTGTATTCTACTTGGAGAAGAATCAATAGGTGAGTTTTATTCTGTCGCTCTCACTAATAATCTTCAACAGGCAGATACCGGTACTAAAATGATTCACATTGGAGCCAAAACAAAATCGACTATAGTTAGTAAGGGTATTAGTGCAGGCAAGTCAAGCAACAGTTATAGGGGCCTTGTTAAGATGGGCTCAAAAGCGACTGGATCAAGAAATTACAGTCAATGTGATTCAATGTTAATTGGGGACCAAGCCTCAGCCAATACTTTTCCATACATACAATCTCAGCAACCCAATTCTGAAGTGGAACATGAAGCAAGTACTTGTCGTATTTCTGAAGATCAGCTTTTTTATCTCCAAAGTAGGGGTATAGAATTTGAGGAGGCAGTTTCTATGATGGTAAGCGGTTTTTGCCGAGATGTTTTTAATCAACTCCCAATGGAATTTGCCGCTGAAGCAGACAAACTATTAGCCTTAAAGCTTGAAGGCTCGGTAGGTTAATTTTATATAATTTAAGTTAATTGTGATGCAAGAAAAAATGACAGGAAAAGAACCATTACTCGAAATAAAAAATATTTTTGCATCAACCGAAGATCTCACAATCCTAAAAGGAGTCGATATCACTATTCAACCAGGTGAGATTCATGCAATAATGGGGAGAAATGGTTGTGGAAAAAGTACACTTTCGAAAATTATTGCAGGACATCCTGCATATAAAATTAACCAAGGTTCTATAACTTTTAAGGGTAAAAATATAAAATCATTAGAACCTGAAGAAAGAGCGAAATCTGGTATCTTTTTGGGTTTTCAATATCCTATAGAAATACCAGGTGTAAGCAATTTAG
Source organism: uncultured Prochlorococcus sp. (assembly GCA_913048245.1). GTDB lineage: Bacteria > Cyanobacteriota > Cyanobacteriia > PCC-6307 > Cyanobiaceae > Prochlorococcus_A. The sequence continues at coordinate 50,674 of CAJWWR010000002.1, forward strand.
AATTTCTCAGAGTTGCAACAAATGCTAGAAGAAAATTTTTAAAGCAACAAGAATTAGATACTTTTGAATTTGAAGATTTAGTTAAAGAAAAGTTAGAACTTGTCAAAATGGATTATGCATTTCTTAACAGAAGTATTAATCAAGGTTTTTCAGGAGGTGAAAAGAAAAGAAACGAAATACTTCAAATGGCTCTTTTAAATCCAGAAATAGCAATATTAGATGAAACTGATTCAGGTCTTGATATAGATGCATTAAGAATAGTTGCTTCAGGGATTAAGAAAATTGCGAATAAAGAAAACGGTATAATTTTAATAACGCACTATCAAAGATTACTAGATGAAATTAAGCCTGATTTTGTTCACGTAATGGCGAATGGACAAATAATTAAAACAGGAGATTGTAAATTAGCTCTAGAGCTTGAAAAAAATGGATATGAATGGACTGATCAACTTAGTCAAGACTCTTAGTTTTCATGAAAATTATAGATTACATAACTGAAGAGAAAATTAACTTATCGACAAATCTGTCAAAAATACAGAATTTTTGTGCATCAAAATTACGAGAAACTCCTCTACCAAAAAGTCAAAGTGAAACTTGGAGGATATCTAATAAACAAAAGTTATCATCACTTCTTGAATATCAATATGATTTAAATTCTTATCAACCCAATATTCCCTCTTACCTAACTTCAAAAAAAGCAATTAAAATAAATGTTGGAAATGCAAACCAATTTAATTTGAAGGAGAATGACTGGCAAATAAAAGAATTAAATACTAAAGAGATTAATTTTTTAATTGAAGAAAAAATAATTAATAATAATTCAGAACCTACTTGGACTAATTTACTTAATCATAGTTTGGTATCTGAAGAAAACTTACTAGGTATAAAAATCAGTGGGGAAAACATCCCGCCCTTGCAAATTTTTTGTAATTCAAAAATTAATCATTTCAATGCAAAAACATTAATCTTATTGATCGATGAAAAAACTACAGTAGATCTTTTACAGGTAAATCTAGGCGATAAAAACTCATCTTTATCTCTTACAACCTACGTTTGGTTAGAAAAAGAAGCGTCACTCAATCATGGTGTCATTTCTTTAGGCAATGGAACATCAAACCTCTTAAACTCTTTAGATGTTGTCCAAAAAATAGGGTCAAATTACAAACTCAGTACTATTCAAATGCAATATGATTTTGCAAGATTTGAAGTTAATATTAATCAATCTGAAGGTGGAGGTCATACAACAATTAGAGGGATGCAAGTTTCTAATGATAATGAACAAATAGGAACATATACAAAAGTTGTATTCAATGGTCCTAAAGGATATCTAGATCAATTGAACAAATCATTAGCAAATGACAAATCACATTCCATATTTGACGGTTCGATTATAGTACCAAAAAATGCTCAAAAAACTGATGCGGCACAATTAAGTAGAAACTTATTATTGTCAAATACTGCAAAAATAGATACTAAACCACAGCTAGAAATTATTGCTGACGATGTCAAATGTAAACACGGAGCAACTATTACACAATTAAACGAAGACGAATTGTTTTATATGAGATCTAGAGGATTAACATTCGCAGAGGCAAGTAAATTACAATTAAAATCCTATTATAAAGAAATTATTGATTCTATACCTGTACTAGAAGAAGGCTTAGAATTACTAAATCATCTAATAAATTAAAATGTAATGGAAGTCAAACAAGAAATAATAAAATTTGATAGAAAAGATTTTCCTATTTTAAATTCAGATTTTAAAAACAATAATCTCATCTATCTAGATCACGCAGCAACAACTCAAAAACCTAATCAAGTATTAAAAAAACTTGATGAATACTACAAAAATTTTAATGCTAATGTTCACAGAGGAGCTCACCAACTAAGTGCGCGAGCTACGGAAGAATTTGAGAATGCCAGGTCTTTAATTAGCTACTTTATAAACGCATCCTCTCATAAAGAAATTGTCTTCACAAGAAATGCTACAGAAGCAATAAATCTTGTATCCAGATCATGGGGTGAAAATACACTCGAAGAAGGAGATGAAATTCTTATTTCTATTATGGAGCATCATAGCAATATAGTTCCATGGCAGATGGTTGCTACCAAAAAAAAGTGTAAAATAAAATTTATTACTATTAGTGATGATGGCAAATTAGATCTTGATGACTTTAAGTCTAAATTAAATAAAAAAACTAAACTAGTAAGCATTGTCCACATAAGTAATACTTTGGGTTGTTGTAACCCTATTCAAGAGATTTCCAAACTAGCCAAACAGAATGGTTCATTAGTTCTCTTAGATGCCTGCCAAAGCCTGGCTCATACAGAAGTTAATGTTCAAGACCTGGGGATTGACTTCTTGGCTGGATCAGGACACAAGTTATGTGGACCTACAGGCATAGGTTTCTTATGGGCCAAAGAAGAAATTCTCGATAACATACCTCCTTTTTTTGGGGGAGGTGAAATGATAGAAAATGTTTTTGAAGAAAATAGTACTTGGGCAGAACTTCCTCATAAGTTCGAAGCAGGCACACCTGCTATTGCTGAAGCGATTGCATTAGCTGAAGCGATAAAATACATAACGAATATAGGAATTAGAAAAATCGAAAATTATGAAAAAGAAATAACAAAAAATTTATTTCTTCAGTTATCAGAAATAGACGAAATACATATTATTGGTCCTAATCCAAAGAACGATCCCCAAAGAGCATCTTTGGCCGCTTTTTACCTAGATAACTTACACTCTAACGACATTGCTGAAATACTTGATTCAAAAAGAATTTGCATCAGGAGCGGTCATCATTGTTGTCAACCTCTACATAGGCACCTAGGTATCAAAAGTACTGCAAGAGTTAGCATGAATTTCACCACCACTGAGGAAGAAATAAAAATCTTCATCAAAGCACTTAAAGAAACAATTCATTTTCTCAATAAATTCTCCTAAACTCCAAATATCTTCTTAATAAATGAATTAGTTACATCTAAGACATTAATTTTAGTTTTTATAGATTTAAATCCATGGCCTTCATCGTCAAAAATTTTGATTTCTGAATAGACTCCAATATCTAATAATTTGTTATGCATCTTTAGACTCTGATGGTAGGAAATCACAGAGTCTTTCTTACCATGAAAAATTAAAATTGGCTTTTTTATTTTTTCAATATTATTTATAGGAGATCTGAGGGAAAATTTCTCCAAATTCTGTTGATATTTGCCAATTAAGGAATTCAGATAATACCTTTCAAATCTATGGGTATTAGCGTGCATTTCATTCAAATCTAAAACGGGATATTTACAAATAGCCGCTTTGAAAATATCGCCATTACATAGGGAATTTATTGCTGTAAAACCTCCTGCACTATTTCCACAAATTACTAATTTTGAAGGATCAACCAAATGACGATTGATCAAATCTTTTGCGAGATTAATGCAATCCTGCGAGTCACATACGCCCCAAGCTCCATCAAGACGCTGTCTATAATTCGTACCAAAGCCACTCGAACCGCCATAATTAACTTCTGCGACAACCCATCCTCTCGAAGTCCAAAATTGAACTTCTTTATTTAAAAATCCATTAAAGCGACTAGTTGGGCCACTATGAGCTTTTAACAATAAAGGAGGCTTCTCAAAAAAATTAATTCTTGGCATATAAATCCAAGAATGAGTTTTTCTGTTTTTATATCCTTTAAACCAGAATGATTGCGGTTGAGAAATGAAATTATCGGCAATTTCATAGTTAACATAATTTTTTATTTCTTCTTTATTTTCTTTTCCTGTATCTAATTCAACTAATACTTCCTCTTGTACAAAATTAGCGCCTGTAAAGATCAACTTATCATCTTCTGCACTTAAAGATTCTAAATATGTATAAGGTACTTTGATATGTCTAAAAAAAGTCAAATGTTTATATTGTTCTAGTTTCCATATGTTTGAATTTAAAGTTAGACAGAAAAAGTTTTCTTTTGTACCTGAAAACAAAGAAATACCAGAGATCCATTGAGGTACTCCATAATCATATTGATCCTTAATAAATCGTTTTTTCAAATGAATTTCCAGAAAACCGTTTATTTCTAGGAATAACAAATTCCAATATCCTGTACTATCTTCTGAGCAAACTAAATTATTCTCGTCTAACCAATAAGGCTGAAAGAAAGATATATTTTTTTTAGAATTTAAAAGATTTTTTTCAAATTTTTTTTGCTCTTCAATTTGACCAATTTTATTAAAACTAATTAAAACAAGCTCATTATTTTCCCAGGGCATATCAGAACTATTCCACTCAATAAAAGAAATAACACTATTTCCTGCATAAGTTGACAAATTACCAGCAAAATTTTCAAATTTTTTTAAAATTGAAATCTTCTGGTTAGTTTCAGTTATATCAACCGAAAATAAATAATCCGTTTCATTATTTTCCAATATGCCAACTAAATATCTTTTAGAAATTAAAGCAAAAGAATTATCCACATTACCGTCAATTACATTGGTCAATTTTGTAGGGGAATTTATTTTTTCCAAATATTTAGCCTCTTCATAACAAGGGGATTTAAACTCTTTAAGCATCTGCATCCATAGAGATTTTGTCACTTGATCAAACCAGATCAACAAAATTTTTCCATCACTCTCAATGCATTGAAAAGAATTTCCTCCATATCCATGGAAAAAACTGTTAAAAGAGAAACCACTTCCAATTAAATTTTGTGGGGGCAAACTATGTGCATTAAAAGGTCGCACAAATATAGAATTACCATAGAAATCTCTACTTTTAACCTTTTCCAACCAAAATACAAAACCCTTCAATAGAATAGATTCTTTTTTTAAATTCTTATTACGGTAAACTTCGCTTACTTCAATATTGGAATTCTTATTCATAACTAATATCTATAGAAAATTAGAAAAGTGCTAGAATTTGATAAAATTGTTTTCATAAAAACATTTTCAATATAAACGTGGCTAACCATTTTTCACAACTAGCAAAAAAGTCACGTGGTGTTATTCCAGACTTAAAGGTGGATAAAAACTCGAAAAATAGTAATCTAGAAATATTTAAGTTAGGAGATGAAGTACTAAGAAAAAATTCACAAAGAATCAGCAAAGTCGATAATTCTATAAGAAATCTTGCTAAAGATATGTTGCAAAGTATGTATGCCGCAAAAGGTATTGGACTAGCAGCGCCGCAAATTGGAATACATAAAGAACTCTTAGTAATAGATATAAATTTTGAAGATTCAGCCGCAGAACCTTTAATCCTAATCAATCCAGAAATAACAGCTTATGGATCTACTTTAAATTCATATGAAGAGGGATGTTTAAGTATTCCAGGCGTTTATCTTAATGTAATACGTCCCTCAACAATCAAATTAAAATTCAGAGACGAAATGGGTAGGCCAAGAAAAATGAAAGCCGACGGACTTCTTGCACGATGCATTCAACATGAGATGGATCATCTTAATGGAGTATTATTTGTGGATAGGGTATCTTCAGTAGAAGATTTAAAAACAGAACTTGCAAAAGAGGGATTCAATCAAAAGGATGTAAATCCAATCAATTAAAAAATACTATTCAAAATGAGTTCAACTATTTTCAGTAAAATAATCAGTGGTGAAATACCATGTGAGAAACTATATGAAGATGATTTATGTCTGGCTTTTAACGATATAGCTCCACAAGCTCCTGTACATTATTTAGTAATTCCCAAAAAACCCATAATTAACCTTTTAGATATATCTCCTACAGACAAAGATTTACTAAGTCATCTAATCTTAGTTGGCAAAAAAATTGCTGTTAAAAAAAATCTTAGCTATTGGCGCACTGTGATAAATACTGGAGAAGAATCTGGGCAAACTGTGTTCCATTTACATATTCATTTCTTATCAGGAAGAGCAATGAAATGGCCACCTGGCTAATCTCTCGATTATCAAAATAATAAGCTATAAATGTAGTGAAACAATTAATTAAATGGAAACACCTAAATCGATCAGTCTTAAAAAGAATACATTCTTAAACACAATATTAAATAATTGGGATAATTTAGATAACAAAACAAAATCAATTTTAGAAAAAATCTGGAAGGTAATAACTTTTAAATGGCAATTACAAATTTTACTCAATACTCCATTTTTAATTTATTGGCTTTTAGATAAACAGGTTGATTCTATCCATCAATTTAATCTCGAAATAATATCAAAACTAAATATTCCTGAATGGTTAACCTCTATGATTGGTTTCAGTAATTAAAATCACAAGTAAACACAATATTTCCTTTTGAACTTATTTTGTATAGAATTCATAAAATACAATTGATTACTATTTGCAATTTTTAATTAATATTGATCATGCCCCAAGCAATACCAGTAAGAAAAAATGGAATCTTAGAGCAATTGAACAAGTTGAGGAAATTAACACAGCCTTATTTCCTCCCTTATACATCTAATAATGGATGGCTTTTTTTATTACTATTAGGATCATTATTTTTTTGTGTAGCAGGAATAGTATTATGTCTTCTCAGCTTGTTAATGAACTTATCAGGAGCATGGCTACCTGAAACTACAGAACAATATTTAGGAGGGATAAAAAGATACTTATTTGTTATATGGAATGGTAAATGGGGTATTGTAATTATGTCTTTATTTATATTTGGAACAACTAACTTTATAACTTTTAGAAATCAATTAAGACATAAAAGATGGGTCCCTTGGCTCTTCCTTGGAGTGATAATAGTAATGCTGCTTTCGGTGAATGGAATTAATGCAGGCATTTCTTTTTTGGTTCGAGATATTACAGATGCTTTAATAAACACTGATAGAAATGAAACCTATAGAAATTTATTAATTCTTGGAGCTTGTTTCATCGTAGCGCTACCTATAAGAAGCTTGCAATTTTATCTTTCCGCAAAACTTCAATTAATGTGGCGAGAATGGTTGTCTAATAACCTAATACAGAATTACCTAAGTGATAGAACTTATTATATTTTGAACCCTAATGACGAATCAGAAACAGATGTTGATAATCCAGATCAAAGAATTACTGAAGATGCAAGAGACTTTACATCTCAAACACTTGATTTATCATTGAATATTTTTGATTCTATTCTGACTTTTTCTATCAATATCGGAATTCTAATTTCTATTAGTAGAAGTTTAACTTTGGCATTAATTATTTATGCCAGCATAATATCAACGCTTCTAATACTAGCTAGCAAAAAACTTTTCAAATTAAACTTTGCTCAGTTAAAATATGAAGCTAACTTTAGATATGGTCTCGTTCATATCAGAAATAATGCAGAATCAATAGCTTTTTATTCAGGAGAAAAACAAGAATCTCAAGAAGTAAATAATAGATTAGATAGTGTAGTAAAAAATTTTAATTTGTTAATTACCTGGGAAGCTTTGCTAAGAGTTTTGCAAAGATCAGGAATATATGGAAGCGTATTTATACCTTTTATTATATTAGCTGGGCCAATACTTTCTGGGGATATGAGTTATGGTAGTTTTTCTCAGGCTAATTTAAATTACAATCTACTAGAAGGTTCTTTATTTTTTATAATTTATAAAATTGAGGCACTTGCAAGATTTTCAGCATCAATTGGAAGACTAGAAGGTTTCCAAAGTAGCATTAATGAAGTAAAAACCTCTAAATTTAATCAATTCAGAAATAATGTAAAATCCAAAGACTCAATTCTTCTGAAAAACATTAACGTAAAAACACCAGATAACAGTAAATTATTAGTTGAAAATCTCAATTTAAGCGTAGACAATGGAGAAAGCGTATTAGTTGTTGGTCCTTCAGGATGCGGCAAAACATCCTTACTCAGAGTTATTAGTGGTTTGTGGAATTCTGATAGTGGTGAAGTATTTTCACCCTATCGAGGCGAATTATTATTTATTCCTCAAAAACCCTATATGAATTTAGGTTCTCTAAAAGAACAATTATGCTATCCATTAGATACAAATAGATTTAGTGATGAACATCTTCAGGCAGTGCTCAGTAAGGTAGAGTTAAAAAATTTAGTGGAAAGATATCCAGATTTGGATGTCAAACAAGATTGGCAAAGGATTTTATCTCAAGGCGAACAACAAAGACTAGCTTTCGCAAGACTTCTATTAAATTCTCCAAAATTTGTAATTCTTGATGAAGCTACAAGTGCTTTAGATATAAAGACAGAGCATTATCTATATAATTTACTAAAGGAGAGAGAAATTGCTCTTGTAAGTGTTGGACATAGACCAACCCTAAAAGAATTTCATGATTCTGTTCTGGAATTAAAAGGAGAAGGAAAATGGTCATTAATACCTTCAGACAAATTCACTTTTACTTCTTACTAAGACTAAATTAAACAATGAATAAAAAAGACATAAGTGCATCAGATAATCAAGTTTCATCTGAAGAAATTAATCCCGAAGAGATAATTTCTTTAGAAAACTCACAAAATTCATCTCCTGAAGATAAATCTACAGATACTGATTCTTCACAAAACGATGAATACTCTTTTGGGTGGAATGATTATGCTGAAAAAACTAATGGAAGGTATGCAATGATTGGTTTCTTTGCAATACTAATTATTGAACTAGTAAGCAATAAATCTTTCTTAAGTTGGTGTGGAATATTGAATTAATCATCAAATCTAGAGCTATTATCCCTAGGTTTTGGTCGTTTAGAACCAACGCTATATCTTCCACTGCTATTGTCTGAATTTCTTTTTGTGGTATTCATGGATCTACGAGTCGTTCTAGTTCTCTTTAGATCATCACTTTTCTGTACAAAAGAAGCATCCTCTACTTTATTTTTAGCAGTTTGAGTTCTAACAGTTGTCCTACTCTTGGGAGCTTCGCTATTTTTAATAGAAGGTTCATTAACCAATGTATCTTCATTCTTTCTTGATGTTTTTTGGTTTGGCAGTGGTCTAGAACCCCTTTTACTTGAGTTCCTGGCAGTTCTTCTTTCTCCAAAACTACTTCTGGAAGGACCATCTTCTCTATTGAGTTGAGAACGTCCAATTCTGGATGAATCACCCCTACCAAATTCCCTAGATTCTCTAGCTGATCCCCTTCTTCTGCTTACCGCGGACTCAGGAATTGCTCTAGAAAATCTTGTAGATGAGAAATCATCCTCTTCATAATCATCTTCAGGGTTCATATCTCTCGACTTAAATCTTCTTGATACACTCTCAGGCCTGTCAAATTGATCATAATCATCATTCCATCTACTTCTTCCAGCATCTCTTGGAATATTCGGCATTTGATCATCATCAAAATATGAAGACCTTCTAGCTTGATTTGTAGCAACACCTCTTAATCTGACACTTTCATATCCGAAGAAAATTGATCCACCTGCTAGAAGAAAAATTCCAAATTGAAGTATAGGATCTAAACGCCAACCCTGAAAAAAGAATATCCCCCCACATAAAAGTCCAATTGCAGCAAAAAATATATCATAATCCCTGGCCAATTCTGGTTTGAAGGACCTTACAAAGTAAAGACCTCCGCCACAAATAAAAAGGACTATTCCAACGATACTGCCAAAATTTAAGCTTGCATTTACCACGATTTTACATAAATGGAAGAAAAAGAGATAGAGATGAAGCAATCTCTTTCTTTAGTTTACATAAAACTTCCGTAAAAACTAGCGTCTGACTGAAGCTCTTTAACTCTTAAGTTAATTCCTAATAGAATCTTTCTGACTTACAAATATAAGAAAAGCTGATGCTGGCACAACTATCAATAGAGCTGCCGCAATGAAACTTCCAATCATTCCAACCGCAGAATTGCTAGCCACCTCTGGAGATACATTTGCAGATAGAAGTAAATTAGATAACTGAAGCACTGTTTTTGTAGTAAATTCTCAATTTATAATAAGAATTAAATCCATACTTATGGGATATTTATTAAGATGAATTAAAGAATTGTGATTTCATTGCTTGTAGATTACTTACCAACTTTCGGATTTATATTAGGATTACTATTGTCATATTTGACATTAACATTTCTAATCAGACTCATACTAAGCTGGTATCCAAAAATTGATATCAATAAAAGGGTATGGTTACCAGTTACTTTACCTACTAGTAGTATCTTACATATAACAAGAAAAGTTATACCTCCAATCGGTGGAGTGGACGTTTCACCAGTAATTTGGATAGGAATCGTAAGTTTCTTAAGAGAAATCCTGGTTGGTCAACAAGGATTAATTAATATAGCAATTCAACAAAATTTAAACTAATTGCTTAAAAATTAGGCAATAGTTCTTCCTCAACATATTTTGTGTGGATTTTACCTTCCTTAAATTTATCTTTATCCAGAAGAGTTAAGTGAAAATTAATAGTTGTTGGAATACCAGTAACTGCACATTCATTTAGTGCCCTATTCATTCTTCTTATTGCTGTATTTCTATCTTTACCCCAAACAATTAATTTACCTATAAGAGAATCATAAAAAGGAGGTATTTCATAACCTGTGTAAACATGGCTATCAACCCTGACGCCTGGTCCTCCTGGAGGAAGCCATCCTGTTATTCTTCCAGGTGAAGGGCGAAAATTATGCATTGGATCTTCGGCATTAATCCTGCATTCAATAGCATGTCCGTTTAGTTTTATATCTTCTTGAGTAAAATCCAATTGATTACCTGAAGCTATTTTAATTTGCTCAGCGATAAGATCTACTCCTGTTACCATTTCGGTAACCGGATGTTCTACCTGTATTCTTGTATTCATTTCCATAAAATAAAAATTATCATTATCATCAACTAAAAACTCAACAGTACCTGCTCCCTCATATTTGATACTTTTTGCGGCGGCTTTAGCTGCATTGCCCATTTTTTCTCTTGTCTTAGCTGTAATAGTAGGACTAGGTGACTCCTCTAATAATTTTTGATGTCTTCTTTGCACGGAACAATCTCTCTCCCCTAGATGTATGACATTACCAGATTTATCTGCAAGAATTTGAATCTCGACATGCCTTGGTTTTTTAATAAATTTTTCCATATATAAACCATCATTACCAAACGCAGCTTCTGCCTCGCCTTGAGCGGCCTTAAACATTTTTTCTAAAGTTTCCGGACTCTCAACAAGTCTCATACCGCGTCCACCGCCACCTGCAGTAGCCTTAATAATGACAGGATAACCTATTTTTTCAGCTAATAATGAAGCATCTTTAATTCCTGAAAGCAGTCCTTTACTACCTGGAACAGTTGGTACACCAACACCCTCCATGGTCTCTTTCGCAGTAGATTTATCGCCCATTAATCTAATTGAATTAGGAGATGGACCTATAAAAATAATTCCATGATCATTACACATCTCAGCAAATTTATCATTTTCTGCCAAGAAGCCATAACCAGGATGTATTGCATCTACGCCTCTAGAAGTTGCAGCAGCAAGAATATTTGGAATATTTAAATAACTTTTATTACTTAATGAGTCTCCAACGCAAACTGCTTCATCAGCCAACTGTACATGTAATGCATTTTTATCAACAGTGCTGTAGACAGCAACAGTGGCAATTCCCAACTCTCGGCAACTTCTGATTATACGTAAAGCTATCTCTCCACGATTTGCGATTAAAACTTTCTCAACCATTTCGAAAAAAATATAAAGATAAATACTTTGACTAAAGTACTTGAATAAGTTTTTTAAATTTTAAATAGTTCTTAGATTAACAATACAACCTTACAGGTTGATATGGTGAATTATTCTTTTAATGCAATAGTTATATATTCATAAAATTCAAGGGGATAACCTTGAAAATTTAGGGATAATTTCCTGATAGAATGCAGTAAGCTTTAATAATGAATAAATTTAAGGCTTTAAAAGCGGACGTGGCGGAACTGGTAGACGCGCACGTCTAAGGAGCGTGTGGCTTTGGCCTTGCGAGTTCAAGTCTCGCCGTCCGCATTCATTAATTTACTTGTTTAGCTGCAATGAAAAAAAAATCAGTTGCAGTCATTTTTGTTTCAAACGGTCCAGGTGAACTAACAACCTGGGTAAAACCAGTTCTTTACGCATGCAAAGAAATCATACAAAAGTTACCAGCTTCCCATGAAATTGAATATCTTATGAGACTAGTTCTGGTACCGTGCCCGAATGCTACAGGCAAAGAATCAGTATTAGCGAAAAGTTGGGAACAATTCGAATTTATTTCATCAGCAAAACATTTTTGGAAATTATTAATAAATCCAGCTAAATTTGCAAGCTGGCCAAAACAAGGCCTAGTGGTATTTCTTGGGGGCGATCAATTCTGGAGTATACTACTAGCAAAAAGACTTGGATATAAAAATATCACGTATGCAGAGTGGACCGCACGATGGCCGGCCTTGAATAAAGAAATTGCAGTCATGAATAAAGCAGTACAGGATAAATTACACAAGAAATTCCATAAAAAATGTCACATAATTGGTGATCTCATGGCAGATGTTCAAGACAATAATATTCTACCTAACAAGATAAAAAAGAAACGATGGATTGCACTTTTACCAGGTTCGAAAAAAGCCAAATTATCGGTAGGTATTCCTTTTTTGCTAGAGGTGGCAGATTTAATAAATGATTCTAATAAAGATATTCATTTCATTATTCCAATGGCTCCTACAACAAGTATTCAAGAGTATTTATTTTTCCAGAGTGATCAAAATTCTATTGCTAAAAATTATCGATCAAGGATTATAGACATTCAAAAATTAAATGATGATTGCTTTGATTATGAAGTCGAAACAAATAACCAAACAAAAATAAACATTACCTTAAAACATCCAAGTTATGAAATCCTTACTGAATGCGATCTTGCAATAACAACAGTGGGGGCTAATACTGCAGAATTAGCCGCGATTAATTTGCCCATGATAGTTATACTTCCAACTCAGCATTTGAAAGTAATGAATGCTTGGGATGGCATAGTAGGAATAATAAGTAGAATACCTTTAATTAAGGCTATTCAAAATTTGGTAATTAAATATTGGTATTTAAGATCAAAGAAATTTTTTGCATGGCCAAATATTAAAGCACAATCACTGATTGTTCCAGAAAGAATTGGAGAAATATTTCCTACTGATATTGCACAAGAGGTTTTATACATGATTGATAATAAAGATTATCTTTTAGAGCAAAAAAGAAATTTATCACTACAAAGAGGCGAAAAAGGTGCCTCTAATAAACTGGCTAAGTTAATATTCAAATCTCTTGAAAAATTTTAATAATTACCATGGGTCATCTATTTCAATTGACTCTTTAGTCTGTAAATCTTTTTTAAGCACTTCTTCCGAGATAGGTTCTACATCTAGTGCTTCTTTTGTTCTTTCAACTGGTCTTTTGGATGCACGATTTGTTGGAGTTCTTAGCTGTTTTTTCTGATTTTCCTGCTCCTTTAATACATTTTCCTCTTGATATTCATCATTCATATATAACTGTTTCTTATTTTTTTGTTGGTCTACTGATTTATCCAATTCAATATATTCTAATTCTCCTTCTTCGTATTCATTTTCTTCGTATTCATTTTCTTCGTATTCATCTTCAAAATAATCTTGCTGTTCCGATGATTCTTCCAGCAAATAATTTTCCTTAATTGTTTCTGTTCCTGAGAGCAACTGATTTTCAACTGGAACTAAATTAGATGAATACCGACTAGATTCATTATTATCCCAAGCAGTGCCACCAACTCCTAGTTTCTCTAATAATCCACTACTTAACTGATTTAATTTTTCCTCAGCACCTTCATAAACAATAATCCTATCAGTTCCACTACTTACTATCTCATCAACAGGTATTTCCCAGGTACTTAAAACTCCTTCTCCTAAAATAGGAACACCAACTGCGCCCATCACCAGAGAAATTAATTCACCAGTTTCTATATCAAAGGAGAATCCCAGCACTCGACCTAACAACTGCCCAGATTCTGTAATCACTTGACAATTAATTACCTTGCTATATCTATCGGGAGAGAAATTATCGCTCAGGGAGTCTAATGAGTCTACTAATATTACATCCCCAACCTGCTTTATACTCTCAAGAGGCATCCATTTAGGTAGACCAGGAAGAAATCTAGTAAGTGGATTATCTCTCAAACCAAGAGCAACAACTTCACGCCTATCAATATCAACTACTACTTCACCTACTAAACCAAGCCTTTTCCCAGTATCCGTTGTAATTACTTGTGTTCCCATTAATTCGGATCTCAGCCATAAGCGGTCACTGGGTACTGACTTAAGTGGATCATTGTTAGCGGCAGCTTTCGACAAACTCATAAATTCTTTTACTTAATTCTGACGCATAAACTAAAGAAATGGGTTACGCTGCATTTGGAAGCCCAATCACTTGAGTATGAGCGCCTCTTGCCTGCGCAACACCAATAGTACGCATTGATGCACTTATCATAGGCCTTCTATGACTGACGACTACAAATTGTGCATTTGATGACTGACTAGATATTAACTTTGATAATCGTTCAACATTGATACCATCCAAAAAACTATCAACTTCATCCAAAGCGTAGAAAGGAGAGGGCTTATACCGTTGCAATGCAAAAAGAAAGCTCAAGGCAGTTAATGACTTTTCGCCACCAGACATTGATGCCAATCTTCTAACATTTTTCCCTTTTGGATGTGCAACCAGAGTTAACCCTCCCTCTAATGGTAAATTACTATTTTCTAGTTGCAAAAAGCCATCCCCATCAGAAAGATCTGCAAAGATATCTCTAAAATGCTTGTCAACTTGTTGAAAAGCCTCCATAAATGCTTCTTGCCTCATAGTTGAGACGGTTTCAATTCTTAATAATAGTTCTGAACGTTCATTGGACAATACACCTAAACGCTCTTGCAAGTCACACAACCTTTGAGATAAATCTTCAAGTTCATCAAGAGCCAGCATATTTACAGGTTCTAAACTCTCTAATTTAGAATTTATTGATGAGATTTCTGATTGCATATAATCCAACGACTTACCAATAAAAGGACCAAAATCAGGGCGCATTTCTGGTAATTCTTTTTTGTATTGCTCTAGTTTTATGCTCTCATTTCTATTTTGTTCATTAAGAGTTTCAATATCTCTATTAAGGTATTCTATTTTTAGCGAAATTTCATTCTGATCTTGTCTCTTGTTGGAAATTTTAGAATTTAATTCATCTCTCTTTCTTCTTAAAACGCCCAAGTCTTTCTCAAGAACATTTTTTTTCTTTTCCAAATTAGAAAGATCTGTTTTTAATTCATCTCTCTTAGTTATCCATTCACTATGAGATAAAGCTAATTCTTTAATTGATTCTTCCAAATTAGTTTCTTCTGCCAAAATAAGATTCTGTTCATTTTTAATTTTTTGTTCATTTAAAACAATATTATTCTTCTGATTGGTCAAACAATCCTTTTTTTTAATTAATTCCTGTAGTTCTAAATCAAGGCCTTCAAAATCCTTATTAATAGAGAGTAAGGTTGAATTACGGTTTTTTTCATGATTTTTTTTCACAGAAATTTGCAATTTCGTGAGTTGGGTAATAAATGGTTTTGTTAAACTAATATTTTCCTCGAGTTCAGTTTTTTTAATAAGATTTAAATCATTTAATTTTTGCAATCTTTCATTACAGTCTTTAATTTTTTGCGTTGATAACCTTGCTGAACTTTCATTTATATCTACTTCTTTCTTTGATGAAGCTAATATCTCATTTAATTTTCTTTGATCATTTAAAAAACCTTCAAGTTTATTAACTTTTTGAGTTATTTCATCTTCTGATTTGATAAATGCTTCTTTTATTGTAGATAATCTATGCTTTAGAGGATTTAACTCATCAACATCATTACTTGAACCAAATTTAAATGCTAAATCTCTATTCACTTTACTACCACCAGTAATAGCTCCACTAACTTCTAATAATTCTCCACTCAATGTGACAACTCTGGTTTTATTTTTAATCGCCTTAGCAAATGACAGATCTGAAAAAACTTGTGTTTCTCCATAAACATATTTAAATACATCTTTATAAATTTCATCAAATTTAATCAGATTTACAGCCTTATCTACATATCCAGGGTGTTTGAAATTGATTTCTCTCGAAGTGGCTAAATTATTAATACTTCTTTTCATTCTATTTAGTGGAAGAAAAGTCAACCTTCCTGCTTTCTTCTTCTTAAGAATCTCAATAGCTTTGGATGCAATCATTTCATTGTCTACCACGATTTGACCTAATCTATTGCCACCAGAAATTTCTAGTGCATATCTAAATTTCTCTTCAACTTCACCAAGCTGTGCAACATAACCATGAATTCCTTCTAGGCCAGCCTCCAAAAGAATTCTTAAAGCATATGAACCTCTAGATTCATTTAAGGCTTCTTTTCTACTCTCTTGCCTAGACAAATCTTTTTCAAGAGCAAGTCTTTCGTGACCTAATCTCAATTTTGTTTTATCGAGTAATGTAATTTGATCTTGCAAATTTAATATTTGAAGTTTAATATCCTTTAAATTTCTTTCATTCTTCTCAATAATCTTTTGCCTTTCCAGGCTTATTTCAGTCCAGCTGGACTTTTCTTTATCTAAAAATTTGATTTGAGAATTTATTTCATCTCTTTGAATATTATTTTCAAGAATTTCTTCCTCAATTTTTCTTGTTTTTTCTTGTAGTGGTTTTAACTGAAATTGTAAATTCTCAATTTCATTATTTAATTCTATTGTATTCTTCGAAAATTGACCTGACTCCCCAGCAGCCTCAGATAATTTCCGTCTAGATATTTTATGAGTATTAGATAAATTATCAATTTCGTTTTGTAATTCAATTAAGGAACTTTCATCAAATTCTTCCAATTTTCTTTTTTCAATTTCTATATTCTTTTTTGATATTGAAATTTGATCTCTTCTTTCTTGCAATTTGATACCTTGGTTTTTATTCGTAATAGATAATCTTTCCAATTCCCTAAGGTTTGTATTAATACTGCCAATATCAGAATTAACTTTAATTAATTCATCTTCTCCTTTTTCTTTTAACTCTGAAACAATAACTTTAAGAGAATCTTGCATTATTATTATTTCTTTCTCTAATTTATCCTGATTCGAATTAAACAATTTTTTATCTTCCACATATTTTTCTCCTGTCTTTTTAATTAATTCAATTTTTTTAAGTTGTTCATCATACATAAGAACTTTTTCTAATTCTTGTAAATTATTCAGTTCTTTTTTTAATTCTTTATATTTTCTAGCTTTATCACACTCTTTTTCCAGTTTTAACTTATTAGCCTGCAGTTCATTTTGAAGTATCTCACAACGTTCCTGCCTTTCATATACATCATTTAGTTTTTCATGCGTTTGTTCGATACGACTATCAAATAGCGATACTCCAGCAAGTTCATCAATAAGTGTTCTCCTTTCTTTATTAGACATAGAGACTATTCTTGTAACATCACCTTGCATAACAACGTTACTTCCCTCAGGATCAACTCTAATATCTCGTAACAATTTCTGTATTTGCTGAAGAGTACACTGTTTGCCATCAGAGGTATATGTAGAAGCATAAGATCCTCCAGGCATCAATCTTAGTTTCCTTGAAACAATCCATTCTTTTTGACCTCTTTCAAAATATAACTGCTCATCTTCTAGATCAAGATCTTTGACCTCTTCTCTTGGCAACCAATCTTCAATATTAAATCTTACAGAAACCGATGTTTCAGAAGATTTACCTTCTTTTACTTTGGAATTATTAATCAAATCAGGTAACCTCTCTGCTCTCATACCTCTACTACTAGCTAAGCCTAAACAAAACAATATGCCATCAAGAATATTACTCTTTCCTGAACCATTAGGACCTGTAACAACAGTAAAACCTTCCTCGAGTGGAATAGAAACACTCCCCCCGAAAGACTTGAAATTTTCAAACTCGACCTGATTGATGTAGACCAACCGGACGTCACAATAGCTAAGTAAGATTAGCTAATTTATAAAAAATCTCAAGTAAAATATTAAGAATAATTCAAATTGTTAAACAAACTTACGTTAATTTACACATATTCCCTATTTTTTGGAATAAACCCATCATCAATTGTCCATCTAAAACTAGAGAAAATTCTTCATTATTTAGTTCCTTTCCCTGGTTAACATAAGAACCATAATCAATTCTTTTTACATGCCCCCTATCTTTAGAAAGCTCCGCTTCTTTCTCAAATAGCCAAATCAAACGGTGATTATGTTGATTAATAATTTCTACAGAAGTTCCTTTCTTTTTAGGTAATTGAAAGAATTTCCAAGTGAGACATTCTTCGCCATATTGGACTAAGAAATCGTAATGAATTTCCTGATAGTTATTTATAAATATCTTGTGCTCTAATAAAGCCCACCTATTCATTTATAGATATTTTTAACTATTTGGAATAGAAAGTTCAATTAATTACCTGAATCAGGAACGAATCGTAAAGCTATGAAAAGAAGGCTACCTGCTCCAGCAAGCGCTGCTGCTACTAAACCAAAATCTGTAGGAATAGTCTTCGATGCAAAAATCATTGACATAAATGTAATATCCATAATGAATAAATTAATTAATTAACCAGCATTAGCTTAACAAAACCTTATTGCACAACGAAATGAGATAATTGAAATGTAAATAAACTTTTATATGTTGTATTTCTAATTTTAAGAAAAAAATTCAACCAAGGGTTTCAAAAAACGTATAAAAGGACTACCCTTGAAATAAAATTAGGTGGATTAGATGGAAACTTTTCACCCTCCTGAAGAGACAGAAGAAATTCTTGAAGATAAAAAACTTCAACCCAAGGAAATCATATCTGAAAAATGGCTTCGAGAAAAAATAGATAATTTAATACCACTGATTCAAGAAAAATGGCCAAATATTGCTTCTCAAAGTATTGAAGCGGCTATTGGAAACATAGATGAGTTAGTTAAAATAATTTCTGAAAATACTGGAAAATCAACTATAGGTATTAAAAATCAGCTATTAGAAATTATTGATTCTATACAATCTAATAATTGGGAAATAGGATCCCATATTGAACCTATTGAGAGCCAACTAGAAGAATTATTAGACGAATTAAATAAAACGTTGAGACCAAAAATAGAAAATCCCATTAGACAAAGGCCTATTTTATCTATTGCTATTGCAACAGGGATTGGACTTATCATCGGTAGCTTTTTGACAAATACAAGAAAATAAATGGATAAATCAAATAAAAATAAGAATTTTGCTGGTACAGCCTCAAGAATTTCTGCAATTGCCAGTTCTGTAATGGACTTACATGTAAGGATTGCTCTTCAAGAGGTTGACAAAGAAAAAAGGAGAATAATCAGTGGGACAATCTTCCTTGCCATGGGTGGAATAATGTTAATGATTGTACTATTCTCTTTACATCTAATCGCCTATTTAACGTTAGATGATTTGAATAATTGGAAAACTGCATATAATTTGATTATTATTATTATAGTTGATTTATTTTTAGCAGGATTATTTCTAAAAATTGGAGGGAAGCTTACTAAAGGGCCTTATTTACCTCAAACATTTGAAGGTTTAGGAAAAACTACTAAAGCAGTTTTAGGAAAAAAATAATTTACCTTATTAAATATTGAATCCATCGACAATCTATCCCACCATTACTTACTTGTATTTTTCTGGAGGCTTTCATTTTTAAATATTGCGTAAGAGCAGGATTGCCACTTAACAACCAAAACTCCCAGCCTGAACAATTTTTTTTAAGAAATTCTCCAATCTTTGAATATAAATTCACTAATTCTTTTTCATTACCTAATCTCTTACCATAAGGGGGATTACAAATAATAATTCCCTTTGTTTGGTTAATAACTAATTCAGAAAAATCTTTGTTATGAAGTTCAATATAATTTTGCATGCCAGACATTAAAATATTCTTTTTGGCTTGATTGTAGACTTGAAAATTAATTTCGCAACCAATAACATTTTTATAACTTGTATTATGTATGAAATTTTGATTTATTTTTTGTTTTTCTTGCAAAAAGATTTCCTTATCAAAATCAAGCCAATTTTCGAAAAGATATTTTTTCTGTAATTTTATTGGCATATCGAAAGCATGAGAAACACCCTCTATTAAAAAAGTTCCAGATCCACACATAATATCTATTAAAGGTTGCTGACCATCCCATCCTGTCATTTGTAATAAACCAGAAGCGAAATTTTCTTTCAACGGAGCAAATCCTAATGACGGCCTGAAACCCCTTTTATGCAAACTATTTAAGGTCGAAGGTAGGCTAAGGATTGCTTTATCATTTCGTAGATGCAAATGGATTATTAAATAGGGATCATGTGTTGAAACAGATGATCTACTCCCCCAATTGCTCTTTTGAAGATCAACAATAGCATTTTTAACTTCTAAAGCTGTGAAATGAGAATGACTTAACGAAGGCAAACTCCCAGTAACTGTGACACAAAAACTGTTTTGAGGAGGCAACCAATTTAACCAATCAAATGAATTCTGAACACCTTCATATAGTGAACTCTTATCGAAACAATAAAAGCTTGCAACCTCCCTATAAAATCTAAAGGCAATTTTTGAGTAAAAATGTAATTTAAAGAAATTTCTTTTATTGCACTTAAAAGATACAAATCTTTTATGAGTTTTTATATCTGAAGCCCCTAATTTCGCAATTTCATTCGCTAAAGCCTCCTCTAGCCCTTGCGGTACTGATGCAACTAAATTCATAAAAAATGTTTTGAATAATTGTCAAAATAGGCAAATAGCTATCCAATATTTATTTTGCCTGTCAGAATACATATGTCCATTGTGACTAGGTGATCTAAACCGATACTTCGGACAGCGGTTCGATTCCGCTCAGCTCCATTCTATGGGGTTGCAATGGTTTCGACGGGGTATAAGGAAGGTGACTGAAGCCTGCTCGGTTAGGGCAAACACATAAACGCTAACAAA
>CAJWWR010000003.1 GCA_913048245.1 uncultured Prochlorococcus sp.
AGAAGATGTTGAATATTCTGAAGATACAAAATTGATAAACACCTAATTAATTATATCGGGATAAAGTATCATACTAATTCTAAGTAAAATTATCTCCCAGGATATTCTTGGCTGAATATTATTTTTTAAATTTGACTTTAATTCTTCTAAGATTTTAATTATTTTTTCACTTCTGATTGTTTTCCACCATAAGACTTGAATATATTCAACCAGAAATTCTTGCTGGTAATAATCTAGATGTTCGGATATATTTTTTGAAAGAATATAAATATCAGGAAGGCTATGGATTGGAGAAATAATTTTTTCCTTTATGTTTTTCGGTATTGTATTCCAGGTATTTATATTTTCTATCATTTTTCCTGGAGACCCATTGGATAAATAAATAAATTCTTCGATATAGTTATGGTCGTGATCAGTATCTATATCAGAGTTGATATAATTTTTCAAAAACTCTTTAAGTTGATAATTTGATAGATTATTAAATCTTATTCTTTGACATCTTGATTTAATAGTGTCTAGTAATAAATTTAATTTTGAGGTTAATAAAATAAATAGACCATTCGAAGGTTCCTCTAATGTTTTCAGTAGGCAGTTTGACGCTGACTCATTAAGAAGATGCGCATCATCTATCAGAACAATTTTTTTATCAGCTTGAATTGATTTTTGACTAATGAAATATTTTGCATTTCTTATTTGATCGATTCTAATGATCGGTATAATATTTTTTTGTCTTTCTGATGCAAAGTTTGATTGTTTTATTAGTTGCCCTTTGTCTAAAAAAGTTGGCTCAATAATTTCAAGATCTGGATGATTATTTTCACTGATTTTTTTTTCAGAATTTGAATTGAAATTATCTTTCAAAAGCAATGTTTTGATAAATTCTAGTGCAATTGCTTTTTTACCTATCCCTCTGGGACCGTAAAAAATGTATGCATTTGATAATTTATTATTCTGAATAATATTTTTAAGATGTTTTCTTATATTTTCGTTATGCGTATATTTCAAATTAGACTGATTTTGCATGATGAGTTTAACCAAAACTTTTTATTAAAATTTTTTTAATTTCATTGGTGATCTTATTAATTTCTTGTTTAGCAGAAACGATTTTCCAATTTTCTTCATTTGCAATCAAATGAAAACCTTCATTAACTTTATTAAGAAAATTAATTCCTTCAGCTTCAATCCTATCTGGTTTCTTATTTTTTCTTCTTTCGACACTTATTTTTGATGGTATTTCCAGAAATATTGTTAAATCAGGCTTTAATCCTTGACAAACGATAGTTTCTAGCTGTTTTATCATTTCTATATTTAGACCTCTTCCATATCCTTGATAAGCGAGTGTTGAAGCTGAAAATCTATCGCTTATTACCCAATTTGAGTTCACTAATGCTGGTTTAATGACTTTTGCAATATGTTCTGATCTATCAGCTGAGTAAAGTAATAATTCGGTCAGTGGATCTGGATGATGAAAATTATTCTTGCTCAGAAGTATTTCTCTTAATTTTTTGCCGAAGTTACTACCGCCTGGCTCTCTTGTTTTAATTAATTCTGATTTATCGCTCATTAAGCCACTTGAAGGCAACCACTTACAAATTTCTTCTATTTGTGTGGTCTTACCACAACCGTCAATTCCTTCTATTACAACAAATTTACCTTTCATTATTTTAGAGATAAAGCATTTATTACCACTGTAATAGAACTTATTGCCATAAGTAACGCTGCAATAGATGGAGATAGAAGTATGCCAAACTTAGGAAATAAAGCACCTGCTGCTAGGGGTATGGCAATTAGATTGTAACCAAATGCCCAAAAAAGATTTTGTTTGATTTTGTTCATCGTTTTTCTTGCGAGCATTAATGCGTAATGTAAACCTTTTAATTTATTACCCATTAGTACAACATCAGCATTTGCTTTTGCTATTTGCGTTCCAGAACCAACTGCAATTCCTAAATTTGATGCTGCTAGGGCAGGAGCGTCATTAATCCCATCTCCTACCATCGCTACGCAATTATCTCTTTTAAGTATTTCTATATTTTTTAATTTTTCATCTGGTAGTAATTCCCATTTCAAGTTTTCATTAGAACAATTTACTAATTTCCCAATTTCTTGAACTGTTGCTTTTCTATCTCCACTTAAAATATGGATTTTGAAATTACTAATTTTTAATTGTTTTATTGATTCACTACTATCCTCCCTAAGTGAATCACCAATCAACATTAGACCTAATAATTGATTCCCAACGCTCACTCCAATAGCTGTATTTTTATTCAAATTATTTGAAGACATTACTTTTGCTAAATCCTCATTCATAGAGACTTCACAATCTTTAAGCCAATCAATACTTCCTACTTTTACCTCTTCTTCGATTGTTTCGAGCCTACCAATTATGCCTCGTCCAGATTCATTTTTTATTTCTAAGATATTAAAAAGTTGAAGATTTTGATTCTCCGCTTCAGTGATCAAAGCTTTTGCAATTGGATGCCTACTTTGTTTTTCAAGACTTGCTGAGATTCTTAATAGGAATTCGTTATCATCACAAAATAGATAATCAACTATAAAAGGCCTACCTTCAGTTAATGTTCCTGTTTTATCGAAAATTACAGTATCAATTTTTGATGCAATTTCAATTTTTTCCCCGCTTTTAAATAAAATACCTTTTTTTGCGGCTTTCCCAGACGCAACTGTTATTACTGTCGGTGTTGCCAATCCTAACGCGCATGGGCATGCTATTACTAAAACAGCAATTGAAAGCTGGATAGCTAGGCTTAATGATGTTTGTGCATATTCTCCTAAAGAATCATGAAGTGAGTGATGTGTACTTAAGATTAAATTGGTGTTGTTATTGAGCAAATCTGGCCAAATAATAATGGCGAATTTCCACCAAAAGAAAAAAGTCAAAATAGCAGTTAGGAGAACAAAATAAGTGAACTTACCTGCAATAACATCAGTAAGCCTTTGTATCTGAGGTTTCTTAGATTGAACAGATTCAATGAGATTTACTAACTTAGCTAATGATGTATTGGACCCAACTTTTATAACTTCTAGTTTTAATGTTGAATTTAAGTTTAATGAGCCGTTTAGCAGATTATCGCCTTTTTGAGCTTGTATTGGTTTAGCTTCTCCAGTTATATGCGATACATCAATGAGAGAGCTTCCTTCAATAACTACACAATCTGCAGGTATTCTATCTCCAGCAAGCACCTGTATATATTGACCCTCTTTTAAAGCATTAACTCTTATGGATTTAGTCCTATCATTTTTGTCAATTAATAATGTTGTTTCTGGCTGTAAATCAAGTAACTCTCCAATTGATGAGCTCGTTTGGTATTTTGCTCTATCTTCTAAGAATCTACCTAAAAGTATAAATCCTAGAAGCATTACTGGCTCATTAAAAAAACAGGGAAAGCCAATTGATGGTAATAGCAATGAAAGAATACTTGTGAAGTATGCACTAGTAACTCCTAGTGCGACCAGAGAATCCATGTCAGGTCTTCTTTTCCAGAAAGAAATGAACCCTTTTATAATTATTGGTCTTCCAGGAATGAGCAGGGATAAGGTTGCAATAAATGCATGAAAATAAATGCTTGCTAAAAGAGAAGAATTAATATATCCGCCCTCTGCTAGATGTCCTAATCCAGATAGAGTTAGTAATAAAAAGGCAAAATTAAGTTTTTTCCATTTATCAAACCACTTAGTTTTTTTTTCTAATTCTGCTTTATTAATTCTTTCTGAGAAGACATTATTATATATTTTGGATGGAAAGCCATTAGATCTCAAATTATCTAGGATATCTTCAAGATTCGAGTGGTTATTTTGTAAATTGAAGTAAGCACTTTCGGATAGTAAATTCACACTTACATTTTCTACTCCATCAGAGTTTTTAAGGATTCGTTCAACTGTCTGAACGCATCCTCCACATTTCATTCCACTAACGTTTAGCTGTATAGTCTTCATTTTTTTATGATTTTGACTAGTATATTTAAATTAATTAAATGTTTATTATTTATAATAATCAATAAACATGTTAATTTTAAGTATTTAAGTCTTAATTAACTTATTTGATATTGGATTTTTAAAGTGCCTAGCAACCAAAACAGAGACAATTTTATAGACAAAGCGTTTACCGTAATTGCCGAGTCTATTGTAAAGATCATGCCCATAGCAGATAAAGAAAAAAAAGCATATATTTATTATCGTGATGGTTTAGCTGCTCAAAATAATGGTGATTATTCAGAGGCTTTAGACTATTACAAAGAAAGTTTATTGTTGGAGGAAAGTCCGATAGATAGAGGTGAAACTTTAAAAAATATGGCAATAATTTATATGAGCAATGGCGAAGAAGAATTAGCAATTGAAACTTATCAGAGAGCTTTAGTTGAAAATCCTAAGCAACCTTCATGCCTTAAAAATATTGGCTTGATTTATGAAAAGAGAGGTCGAAATGCGGAACAAAATGGTGACTTGGATCAAAGAGATATTTGGTTAGATAAAACTGCTGAGGTTTGGACAAAAGCCGTAAGATTATACCCAGGTGGTTATTTAGATATCGAAAATTGGTTGAAAACATCTGGAAGAAGTTCCATTGATATATACCTATAAATTCCTAATTGTTTTCTAGACCTCTATTGAAAGCTTCCCTAATATTTTGAACTTCCAAAATTTTTATATTTTGATATTTTTTTTTAGAATCATTATCTGTTTTTGGAACCATTATGTTTTTGAAACCTAATCTAATACTTTCTTCAATTCTTTGTTCCATGTAATTGGTTTTTCTGACTTGTCCATTTAGGCCTATTTCACCAATGAATGAACAATCTTGTAATGGCTTAATATTTTTGTGACTTGATATCAACGAGATTGCAATACCCAAGTCTGAGGATGGATCATTAATGTCAAAACCTCCTGCTGTAGCAATATAACAATCATACTGAGCAAGTTTAAAGCCTAGAGACTTTTCAATTACGGCAAGGATTTGATGTAGTCTATTTAGTTGAATACCTGTGGTTGTTCTTCTGGGATTGTTATAGAAGCTTTTATTTACTAATGCCTGAATATCTACCGCAAAACATCTTGTACCTTCTCTAGTTATTGTTGTAGCTAAGCCTGCAACGTTTTCATTATTTGTAAAATTTGCACTAGTATTTAAAACCTCTTGTAATCCATTTTCTTGCATGTCAAATATTCCGATTTCTAAAGTTGCTCCAAATCTATTTTTTATGCTTCTAAGTAGTCTATGAGAGCCAATTTGATCTCCTTCGAAATTTAGTACAACATCCACAAGATGTTCAAGCGTCTTAGGTCCTGCTAAGCTTCCTTCTTTAGTTACATGACCAATAATTAGGATCGTAATGCCATATTCTTTAGCTAAATGTTGGAGATCGTTAGAACATGATCTTACTTGCGAAACAGAGCCAGATGAACTTTCCATTTCAAGGTTATTGATTGCTTGAATACTATCTATAATTGCTAGAGAGGGTCTTGCATTCTTGATTTCTTGAATAATTACAGCGAGATTATTTTCTGAGAAAATTTTTAAGTTTTCACTTTTCTCGTCTAATCTATCCCATCTAATTTTTACTTGTTCCAGCGATTCTTCTGCAGAAATATATAAAACTTTTTTTGACATTGAAATTTTGGATGCTGCTTGAAGAACTAACGTGCTTTTACCGATTCCAGGTTCACCGCCCAATAACGCGAAAGATCCATACACAAAACCACCTCCAAGAACCCTGTCAAATTCCTTAAATCCGCTTTTGATTCTAGATATTTTCTGGATTTTAATTTCCTCTAATGATCTAGGTTTATTTGTAGAATTCTCAATTAAATGTTTTGATTTAGAGCTTTTCTTTTCTTCAATAATTGAATTCCATGATTTGCAATTTCTGCATTTTCCAAAGAATTGAGAAGTTATATAACCACAATTTTGACAAACGTAACATGAGGATTTACTTGACATTTTATAATTCTGAAGAGATAAACTAACTAAGATATTTGGGATTTGGACCCTTAACAAGTTAGATTAGGTTAAGGTTAAATTCTCTCACTGATTAGCTAATAACAACAAATGGCTGCATCAAGTCAAACAAAAGAAACAATTCTTGTCGCTGATGATGAGGCAAGTATCAGAAGAATTCTAGAGACTAGACTTTCTATGATTGGTTATAAAGTAGTAACCGCTTCTGATGGTAAAGAGGCTCTAAAGCTTTTTAAAGATTATGAGCCTGATTTGGTAGTTCTGGACGTAATGATGCCAAAACTTGATGGCTATGGTGTTTGTCAAGAGTTGCGAAAAGATTCAGATGTACCTATTGTCATGTTGACTGCATTGGGTGATGTAGCTGATAGGATTACTGGTTTGGAATTGGGAGCTGATGATTATGTAGTAAAACCTTTTAGTCCAAAAGAGCTCGAGGCAAGAATTAGATGTGTATTAAGGAGAATAGATAAAGAGCAAATTGCTGGTATGCCAAATTCAGGATTAATACAAGTCACTGATATAAAAATAGATACTAATCGAAGACAAGTTTTTAAAAGTGATGAAAGAATACGTCTAACTGGTATGGAATTTAGCCTTCTTGAGTTACTTGTAAGTCGATCTGGAGAACCATTTAGCCGTGGCGAAATTCTTAAGGAGGTTTGGGGATATACTCCTGAAAGACATGTAGATACAAGAGTTGTTGATGTTCATATATCGAGGTTGAGGTCAAAATTGGAAGCTGATCCAGCCAACCCAGAACTAATATTGACTGCTCGAGGGACTGGCTATCTATTTCAGAGAATTGTTGATCTAGCTCCTTATGAAGGGAAATAAATGAGAAAAGATTTTTACCCAAAAAAGACTCAATCTAGGGCTATACGAAGACTAGTTATTTGGTACAAGAGGAATGCAGCAGTCACTTCTTTAGTTGATACTGCAACTAATGCAAGTAATGTTGCGAGCAATGTAGCAGGCAATGTGGCTGGTAATGTTGTTTCCAGTGCGGGTTCTGTAGTTAATACTGCTACCACAGTGGTATCCTCAGCAAGTTCTATAGCTCGCAATACTTTACAGCCATTAGTCTTTGATCCATTAAAAAGACTTCAGAATTCAGATGATACAACTGCATATGAAGGTGAAAATAATTCCAAGAGAATTTGGATTGCTGTTGATGGCATGGGCGGTGATCATGCGCCAGGTCCAATTCTTGAGGGATGCCTTGATGCAATTTCCCGATTTCCTATTAATATAAAATTTGTTGGTCAAATTGATTCAATTAGAGAAGAAGCAAAAAAAATAGGTCTCTATGAATCAATGGAAAATGAGATTCTCAATAATCGCTTGGAGTTAATAGATAGTGGTGCGGCAATTGGCATGAATGAGGAGGCGACAGCTGTAAGAAAAAGAAAGGATGCAAGTATTAATGTTGCAATGAACTTAGTCAAAGAAAATAAGGCTCAGGCTGTATATTCTGCTGGTAATTCTGGTGCTCTTATGGCCTCGGCTATTTTCAGGGTGGGACGATTGAAAGGGATTGAACGCCCAGCAATTGGTGCATTATTTCCAACTAGAGATCAAAGCCGACCTGTACTAGTACTTGATGTTGGTGCTAATACTGATTGCAAGCCATCTTATTTATATCAATTTGCCTTACTAGGGAATATCTATGCAAAAGACGTTTTACAAATTGCGAAACCCAAAATTGGATTATTGAATATTGGAGAGGAAGATTGTAAAGGTAATGAATTATCTCTAAAGACTTTTAAATTGCTTTCTAATAATAAGACTATTAATTTTGTAGGTAATTGTGAAGGTCGAGATGTCTTGACAGGGGAATTTGATGTTGTTGTATGTGATGGTTTTACAGGGAATGTCTTACTGAAATTCTTAGAATCAGTGGGAGGTGTATTATTAGATATTCTAAGATCCGAATTACCAAGAGGCAGGAGAGGTAAGGTAGGATCAGCTTTCTTGAGAAGTAATCTTTTAAGAATTAAGAAAAGATTAGATCATGCAGAGCATGGAGGGGCTTTATTACTTGGTGTAAATGGAATTTGTGTTATTGGCCATGGAAGTAGCAAATCTCTATCTGTTGTAAGTGCACTTCGCTTGGCTCATTCAGCCGTGAGTCATGATGTTATGGAACATTTAACTCAACTTCAAAATCTTCCAGTTTCAGATTCTTAAACATATTTTGTCTGATTTGTGGTTGACTAATATAAGTAATTAAAAAACTTTCTTGGGAGAAACTAATCTAAGTCAATTTGGTATTACTTTCAAAGGTAGTGGAAGTTATATACCTAAGCAAATTCTTACTAATGAAGATCTTAGTAGGATAGTTGATACAAGTGATAAATGGATTAAAACAAGGACAGGTATCTCAAAAAGAAGAATATCTAGTATTCATGAATCTGTTTGTCAAATGGGTTATGAGGCTGCTTTGCGTGCAATGGAAATGGCCAATTGGTCACCCGATACAATTGATTTGATTTTATTGGCTACCTCCACGCCAAATGATTTATTTGGATCTGCTCCCAGAATACAATCTAAACTTGGTGCTAAGAATGCAACCGCATTTGATCTTACTGCTGCATGTAGCGGATTTTTGTTTTCATTAATTACAGGAGCTCAATATTTACAAAATGGAAGTTTTAAAAGAGCATTAATTATTGGTGCTGATCAATTATCAAGTTATGTTAATTGGCTAGACAGAGGAAGTTGTATACTTTTTGGAGACGGAGCTGGGGCATTAGCTATTGAGGCCAGTGACGATATAAATAATTTTTATGGATTCCAAATGAAGACTGATGGAGAAAGAGGTGGCTTTTTAAATCTATCTGTTTGTGGAAGTGAAGAAGAAATAATCGATGATATTAAAGTTAATAAAGGTAAATTTTCAAATATCACTATGAATGGACAAGAAGTATATAAATTCGCTGTAAGAGAGGTACCAATAGTAATAGATAATCTTTTAAAGCAACTTAATTACAATTCTTCCGAAGTTGATTGGCTCTTATTACATCAAGCAAACCAAAGGATTTTGGATGCAGTTGGTGAAAGACTAAATATACCTAAAGAGAAGGTATTGAGTAATTTAAATAATTATGGTAATACATCTGCAGGCACTATCCCGTTAATGTTGGATGAATCAATAAGAAATAAGAAAGTTAAACAAAACGATCTTATTGCTACTAGTGGCTTTGGTGCTGGGTTAAGTTGGGGTGCAGCCCTATTTAGATGGGGTTGAAAATTATTTAAAGATTATTATGAAAAATGCATGGGTTTTTCCTGGGCAAGGATCCCAAAAAATGGGTATGGCTCAAGATGTTATTGACTTAATAGATGCAGAAGAACGATTTAAATATGCATCAGAAGTTTTTAATAAAGACTTATTCGAGATTTGCCAAAAGTCCGATCCTAATAATTTACCTGAATTTGATTTGAATAATACTAAGAATACTCAAATATGTCTCTTTCTGGTTGAATCAATCTTGCTGGATGCTCTTAAAGAAAATGGCCACAAACCAGATTTTGTAGCTGGACATAGCCTTGGTGAAATTACTGCCCTATACGCTGGGGATGTGTTGTCTTTTAAAGATTGTGTTTCGTTGATTAAAGTCCGTGCAGAATTAATGGCCAATGCAGATGAAGGAAGTATGGCGGCAATAATTGGTTTTGATCGATCAGAATTAGATTCTTTAATGCAAGGCATAGATAACCTTGTTATTGCGAATGATAATAGTAATTCCCAAGTTGTTTTGTCTGGTAGTAGAAAAGAACTAGATAAAGTTCCTTCTCTTATAAAATGTAAAAGATTTGTTCTTTTAAATGTATCAGGGGCATTTCATTCGCACTTTATGAGAGAACCATCAGAAAAATTCTCAGAATATTTAGATAATGTTGTTTTTAATGAATCAACATATCAAATCATTAGTAATTCATGTCCTACACTTTCTAATAATTCTCAAGAACTGAAGGCTAGATTAAAAATGCAAATGTGTAATGGTGTTAGGTGGAGGGAAACTATGGACTTAATTAGTAAACAAGATGATGACATAAACATTATTGAAATAGGTCCATCAAATGTACTGGGAGGTCTAGCAAAAAGACACCTCAAAGGGGCCTCTATCACTCAAGTATCATCTTCCGAAAAGATTTATTGAATATGAAATCAGGTTTCTGTCAAAAGCTGATTTACAATATAGTCAGTTTCTTTTTTGTATTTCCAGTTTATAGATTATTTTTTAGGGGAGTGCTTATTGGAGCAAATAATATTCCAAAAAAGGAATCATTTATAGTCGTATCAAATCATGGATCTTTACTTGATCCTCCTTTATTGGGACATGCTTTGGGAGTAAAGATTTCATTTATGGCTAAGCAAGAACTATTTCGAATACCTTTGCTTTCGCAAATAATAATTGCCTGTGGAGCCTATCCAGTTAAAAGAGGCATTGCAGATAAGAATTCTATACTCATTGCGACTCAGAAATTAGCAACAAATAATGTTATTGGTATTTTTATTGATGGCACTCGACAAAAAGATGGACGTGTTAACAAACCAAAAAATGGAGCTGCTTTAATTTCTGCTAAAACTCAAAAAAAATTATTACCTGTTGCCATTATTAATTCTCACAGATTAATTAGGTTTAAATTCTTTCTCCCTATTTTCAATAGGGTAGTTATAAAAATAGGAAAACCAATAGCATCTCCAGGAAATAATAAAGAGGATATTAAAATGACTACAAATAAACTTAAAGATGAGATTAATAGGTTAATAAATTAATATTTTTGTTCTAATTTGTTGGAGATAAGGGATAAATAGGAAGTACGTCTTCCCACTTGTTATGGATTGATTTATCTAGATTGTTTAATGACAAATTAAGCAATTCAATCAAGTCATCTTTAATATTATTGTCAACTTCGAAACAAGGATTATCATGTGGCAGTTTTTTATATAAATTTGGTTTGATCATTTCTTCTGCAATAATTTCGCCCTTTTTCTCGCAAAGAATTTTATATAACCCGCATAAATATCCCCTATGCTTAAGTTTCTTCGTGATCCAAAATGAATTATTATTTTTTTCTAAAAGATTATTTTTGATTCCAATTCGTTTTGCCATTAATTTAAAAGAGCTACAAGAATCTAAGGAGCAATTAATTTGTTGAGATATTGTTCTTGCTAATACCACTATTAGTCTTGAAGCATTAAAATTGGCAGGTCCTAAACTCACCGAAATTCTATCAATTGAGCGGAAAGATTCATTAGGTAAGAATTCTTTTAGATCGTAGATCAAATTATTGGTTAAATTTTTATCAAATTTTTTTGAAAATAATTCTACTTTTTCTTTTTCGTCACTAATAAATCTATAGGCAAAACCAAAAAAATCATTTGTGCTATGTATGGCTAATATGAAGTTATTATTAATTAAGTTCATTTACCTCAAGCAGGCAATTTGATCCCTGGCCTCATACTTGACCATTTTCCAAGTTCTTCTTGAAAGCTATCGCAGGATCGCACATCCCATTCAATGGAATGATCTCCATTGTGATCTTCAATTAGACTTACATGTATGCGGGGATTTTTTGCTTCAATATCAGGTAAATCAGAAATATGCTCTACTCCATGATTTGTTTCTACATTGTGATATGTAATACATCTATCAACATATTTACAGTTAATGCAAATGCACATGATCAATAAATAACAATGTATAAAAGAAATCTTTTAAATAATAATAACTCAATTTCAAAAGAAATTGAGAAAAGATTAAAAAATAGTTTATGGGATTCCTTATCAACCGCATTACCTAAGGATACTTTAATTGTCGGCGGTTTTGTAAGAGATGTGATATTGAATAAACTACCAAAGAAGCCAGATATTGATTTGGTTGTAAAAATTAACCCTGTCAATATTGCAAATAAAGTTGCCGAAGAATTTAAGGGTAAATTGATTATTCTCGATAAAAAAAGAAATATTGTGAGAATTATTTTTGAAGAATTCATATTGGATATAGCTCAGCAGGTTGGAGAAACTTTGATAGATGATCTTACTTCTAGAGACTTTACAATAAACTCCATTGCTTTTTCATTAGATTCAGGTCAAATCATTGATCCAACCAAAGGCATTCCTGATTTAAGAGAAGGGTTAATCAGAACTTGTAATTTTCAGAATTTATTAAGTGATCCTCTAAGAATGTTAAGGTGTTTCAGATTTATTTCCGAACTGAATTTTGAAGTAGATAAATCATTGTTTAGATACATAAAAATTAATAAGCATAAATTAATATCAGTATCAGGCGAAAGAATTCAATATGAGTTAAAGAGAATTTTTAAAGGTCAAAATTCTTTCTCAACAGTTCAACTAATTAATGAAATGGAAATTTTCGATTGGATTCAGTCTTATAGGAATTTTTCTCTAGATTCTTTTAAATCCAAGAGTTTTATAAACACGAAAATTGATTCAAGTGAAAAATATCTAGTTCTTTTTTATTTGATTGAAACATTAGATCTGCCAACCGTAAAGAAATTTAAATTTAGTAAGTCAGATATTCAAAATGCAATAGTTTTGACAAAGTGGAGGAATAGATTAAATTTTCAATCTATTGATAGTTTGAATGAAATAGAAAGATATGATCTTCATAAAGATTTGGAGCATATTTTGCCTTCCTTAATATTCTATTTACCCCAAAGACTACAATCTGAATGGATATCTAGATGGCAAAATAAAAATGATAGATTATTTCATCCAAAAAATATCGTTAACGGTGAGTTGTTGAAAAAATACATTAACATCCAAGATGGACCGTTGTTGGGCAAGCTCTTGAAACATTTGTCAATCGAGTTTGCTTATGAAAGATTAAATACTTTTGATGAAGCAATATATAACGCTAAGCAATGGTTTGAACAAAATGCACCAAAATGTGATTAAATACACATAGTGTTTTTTGATTTATCAATTTAGATCCTACTAAACTTAACTATTGAAAACTTTATGACCATTCGTATTTACATAGGCAATTTACCTCAAAATTTTAATTCTAAAGAGTTTGATACGCTTTTAAAATCTGTATCAGAAGGAGTCAGATTTAAGCCAGTTCTTGATAAAGAGACGAAAGAATGCAGGGGTTTTGGTTTTGCTACTACTGGTAATGAAAAGAATGCAAATTTGTTGATTGAAAAATTAAATGGACTAGATTTTCAAGGCTCAAAGCTAAGAGTTGAGCTTTCTGAGAAGAAAGATTCATCTAATAAAAGAAATAATGCTGGGAACAAAAATAGTAATAAGAGAAAAAATATAAAGAAAGTTGTTCATAGTGATGCTCCAAATCTTGAATCTCCCGATCCAAGGTGGGCTGGAGAATTATCAAAACTTAAAGATTTGCTTGCTAATCAGAAGACACCAGCATAGTCTATTTTACTCGCGATATTAGAAATGAAATCGGTAATTCAATTGCCTTAATTGAGTTCTTTACGTATGCCCTGTTGTTAAATACATCATAATCTAGCTGTTCTATTGCATCCAATATCCC
The DNA here is from genome assembly GCA_913048245.1 of uncultured Prochlorococcus sp. Lineage (GTDB taxonomy): Bacteria > Cyanobacteriota > Cyanobacteriia > PCC-6307 > Cyanobiaceae > Prochlorococcus_A. The sequence continues at coordinate 13,507 of CAJWWR010000003.1, forward strand.
CCTGTAAAGGCGTAATGATGTCCATACAGGCCATCTTGCGTCTTCTGAGAGCCATTTAATCCCATCCTCGGAGAGCTGGAACCAAGTTCTAGCTCTGTTTAGCTGGAACGCCATAAGTCTTTTCCATTGTGTGTTAATTTCACCTCTTAGTAATTCTTCTTCGGAATATCCAAATTTTAGGATTTCATCTAAAGGTAAATATATCCTTCCTCTTTGTCTATCTTCGCCTACATCTCGAAGTATATTTGTTAATTGATTAGCAATACCTAAGGCTACAGCAGCTTCTGAAGTATCTGGTTTTTCACTCCAGGGAGCGGAAGTATATGCGGTATCCAAACCCATAACATTTTGAGTCATTAACCCTACCGTGCCTGCAACTCGATAACAGTAAAGTTTAAGTTCTTCAAATGTTTTGTATCTAAATTTATTTAGATCCATTCTTTGACCTTCAATCATATCTAAATAGGGCGTAATGGATTGAGGGAAATTCTCTATAGTATCAGCTAGGACTGCATCTAAATCAGTTTTTATTTGACCTCCAAAAACATTTCTAGTATTTTCCTCCCATTTGTCAAGATTATCGGAAAGTTCAACTTGTGATTTATTAAGTGCTTCTTCACTGTCCATTAATTCATCTGTTCTTCTACACCATACATAAATTGCCCATATTGCTCTTCTTTTTTGGTAAGGCAATAGAAGGGTGCCTAGATAAAATGTTTTTGCCCATTTTTGGGTCTCCTTGCGGCACATTTCATATGCATTATTAAGGTGAGAAATTGAATTTTTCAAAGATTTATAATTTGATGAATGTTTTGTATATCATTCTAAGATTTTTATTTTTATTGGGAAACAGTATTTTCTTTCTTGGAAAATGCTTTTTCAATTGTGTTAGCACATAATTTGCCACTTAAAACTGCACCCTCCATTGAGGCTAGATATTTTTGCATTGTATAGTCACCCGCTAAAAAGAAATTTTTAATTGGAGACTGTTGATCAGGTCTCAATTCTTGACAACCTGGGACTGCTTTGTAAACAGATCTGGGTGTTTTGACTACTTTAGATTTTCTTAATTGTGCCTTATTATCGCCTAAGAAATGGTTTGGAAATAATTTTTTTAACTCTTCCATTGTGGCTTCAATAATATCTTCATCGCTTCTATCAATCCAGTCTTTTGCAGGCGCAAAAACTAACTCTAGCATTGATCTATTTGGATCTTCATATTCTTTACATGTGATACTCATATCTGCATAAACGCTTAGTAGTGGAGATCTACTAAAAAGCAGATGATCTATATCTGTTAATTTTTTATCAAACCAAAGGTGTATGTTTATCACGGGTACACCATTTAAACCATCTAGCTTTGAAAATGTATTTAATCCTTTCCATGACTCAGGGATCAATAATTTGAAAAGATCAACGGGCATTGCACTTACAAATGCATCTGCTGTAAGTTCATTTTTTTCATTTGTTTCTAGGTTGGCAACAGTAAAACTCTTAACAGTACTATCGTTGTTTATATTTATTTTTCTTAGAGGACTATTCATATGCACTTCTCCTCCCCTTTCAGTGATGTAATCAACTATTGGCTGACATAATCTTTCTGGAGGAGCACCATCAAGAAAGGCCATTTTTGAACCATTTTTTTCCTGTAGAAATCTGTTAAGTGCAGTTAGTAAAACTGTTGATGAGATTTCATCAGGCCCAATAAAATTTAAGGCTTTACTCATTGCTATAAAGACTTCATCATTAACTCTTTCAGGAATGTTATGTTCTTTTAACCATTGAGTCCAGGATTTTGAATCACATTTTTCAACATATGGTTGTCCTCTGAGCATCGCAGGGATCAATCCAAGGCCAAAAAGTATTTTTTCTTTCCATGAGAGCATATCATTGTTACTAAGAATGGCGGAAACACCATTTATAGGGGCTGGAATATCAGGAAAATCAAATCTACTGTAGGTTCCAGGTTCTGAAGGCTGATTAAAAATCATCGAATGACTTTTCCATTGCAGACGATCTTCAATGTTTAGTTCTTTAAATAATTGAAGCATATTTGGATAGGCCCCGAAAAATATATGTAATCCTGTTTCATACCAGTCACCGTCTTCATCTTTCCACGCCGCAACTTTGCCACCTAATACATCTCTTGCTTCTAAGACAATTGGGATGTGGCCATTGTCAACTAAATACTTTGCGCAAGATAAACCTGCCAAACCTGCACCAGCAATAAGAACACGCATTATGAAATCAAGAAAATAAATTTACACTTACAATGAAGCTATCCTAAAGTTAAAACATTATACTTTCTTTTGTTGGATATTTTCAATTATGGAAAAAATGCTTCTCAAATCTACAACTAGACATGTAAGGATATTTACAGCTGATGTTATTGAAGATGAATTAATTTTTGCACCTAATTCACTTACTATTGATTTGGATCCAGATAACGAATTTCTTTGGAATGCAGAGGCAGAAGGAAAAATTTATGAGCTTTTTACTCAACTAGTTTCTGAAAGAGATGGAAAAGATCTTGATGATTATGAGTTAAGAAAAATAGGATCAGAAATTGAAGGAATGATAAAACAATTGCTTCAGAAGGGTATTTTAAGCTATAACCCAGATTGTAGGGTAATGAATTACTCAATGGGTTTACCAAAGACTACAGAGAAGCTTTGACAAGATTTTCTGATAACAGATCTGGAAGAAGATCCAGAAGAGGATATTCTCCATCCAGTAATGGTCGCGGCTCTAATTATGGAAATAATAACTTCAGACTTAATCCTTCTCAATCTAAAGAACCAATTAAATTTAATACTGGAACAATTGCGGTACTTTCTGGAGTTCTAATTTTAGGTATTGGAATTGGAACTGGCATAAGTAGCACAACAGATGGTGGGAACGGTAATATTGCTAGTCAGCAGCAACTCGATCTTGCAGTTCCAGACCCTGAATTTTGTAAACTCTGGGGAGCAAGTGCTTTTGTAATTGATGTTGAGATGTATGTTACTTTAAACCCTTCTACTAGCTTTGTGACTCAACCAGCCTTGCAACCAGGATGTGTCATTAAGCGTGAGAATTGGACAGTGTTACAAAAAGAAGGGGCTATAAGTTCTGAAGATATAAGAGAATGTAAGCAAAGAATGAATACTTTTGCATACATTGGATCGATAAGTGGTAAGCCAATAGTTAAATGTGTATATCAAACTGATGTTAAAGAAAATCAGTTTATATTTAACGGAGAGGGAGATGCTGAAGATGGCGGATTTGGACTTAATAGGGAACTTTACCAGTTTTAAATTCCTCAGATAGTCTAAGAGGACTTTCTTTGCTTGCAAATTTTGGTAATATATCGCTTTTGAAAGCTTCAGAAGCTTTAGATATGTATCTTGAGGGATTTGTGATTAATTTTATTTCTCTCTTAACACTAAGGTCACTCATATTTGGTTTATGAAGAGTTCCCGAAGATAATTCTCTTTCTATTGAGACCACTGGAAGAAAAGCAGCCCCTAATCCAGATTGGACAGCATTTTTAATTGCTTCAAGAGAATTAAGTTCCATCTCAATTTTTAATCTTTGCATATCAAGTCCTGAATCTTTAAGTAATTTATCAACAACTTTTCTTGTAGTTGATTGAGAATCAAGAGTAACAAAATTTAGTTTGTATAAATCTTCTTTGGTTAATTCTTTTTCCCTGGAGAGTTTATGTTTAGGAGGTATTACTAGTGCAAGTTCATCATTAGAATATGGAATCACATTTAATAAGTTTTCTAAATCTGCAGGTAGCTGTCCACCAATAATAGCTAAGTCAATTTGACCATTTGCAACACTCCATCCTGTCCGGCGAGTACTGTGTACTTGAAGTTGAACTGAAACCTCTGGATATTTTTGTCTGAAAAGACCAATCATTCTTGGCATTAGATAAGTTCCAGTAGTTTGGCTGGCTCCTATAATGAGAGATCCTCCTTTAAGACTATTTAGATCTTCGACAGCCTTACATGCTTCATCGCATTGATTCAATATTCGTTGACAATAATCCAACAATAGCTGACCGGCCTCAGTTAATAGGGCTTTTCTGCCACCGCGGTCAAAAATTGTTATTTCAAGTTGCTTCTCTAAGTTTTGTACTTGTAAACTTACCGCTGGCTGGGTCACATATAAAACATCAGCAGCTTTTTTAAAACTTCCTTCTTCGGCAATTGCTTTAAGAATTCTTAGCTGATCAAGAGTAAAGGGTAACTCAGGCATAGATATGCCAATAAAATATTAATAATTCTAATACCTTGGAGTATTATTGTTAATAATCAATTGTAAATAATTTTCAATAAATAATTTATGGAATCACATGAAAGTTCATTTGTAGTGTCTTTTTTGATTGTAATTTTTGCAATTATTCATAGTGGTGGAGCTGCTTTAAGAAGTAGAGCAGAAGAAGTAATAGGTGCAAGAATGTGGAGAATTTTTTTTGTAACTGCAAGCCTACCCAGTGCGATAATTCTAATCGGATACTTTTTATCTCATAGATATGACGGTATAAGATTATGGAATTTACAGGATAATCATTATGTTTTCATAATGGTTTGGGTTTTAACAGCTATAAGCTTTTTATTTTTGTATCCTGCCACTTACAATTTGCTTGAAATCCCCTCAGTCCAAAAACCCCAGATTAGAATTTATAGTACTGGAATCATGCGGATTACAAGGCATCCTCAAGCTTTCGGGCAAATAATCTGGTGTTTTGCACATACCTTGTGGATTGGTTCATCATTTACTTTGGTTACTTCAATAGGGTTAATATTGCATCATGTTTTCGCAATTTGGCATGGAGATAAGAGATTGCAAAATAAATTTGGTGTTCAATTTGATGAATATAGGAAAAATACATCAATTATTCCTTTTCTTGCGATATTCGACGGAAGACAAAAATTGCAATTAAACGAATTTCTTAAATTGTCTCAAGTAGGAATTTTGGTTGCTATTGGTGTTCTTTGGGGTGCGCATAGATATATAAATATTGCCGTAAACACCTTTAATTCCTCATTTTTGTCTGAATTTCTTGATTGGCAGTTTAATATCAATATATAGATCTTTTTGAAAATGCCACAAGCCTCAGAAATTGCGTGGTTGATACCCGTCTTTCCTCTTATCGGAGCAGTACTATCTGGTTTAGGATTAATTAGCCTTAATAAAGAAATTAACAAACTTAGAGAAGTAGTTTCAATATCTCTAATTTCTTTTGTTGGTATTTCAGCTGTCTTAAGTTATAAAGCCCTTTATGAGCAAATCAGTGGATATTCTGCAGTAGAAAAACTTTTTGTTTGGGCAAGTGCAGGAGATTTTCAGATTCCAATGGGATTTATTCTTGATCCTTTGGGTAGTGTAATGCTTGCATTAGTAACCACTATTACTTTATTGGTGATGATTTATTCTCATGGATATATGGCTCATGACAAGGGATATGTAAGGTTTTTTACTTATCTTGCCCTTTTTAGTAGCTCTATGTTGGGATTAATTATCAGTCCCAATTTACTTGAAATTTATGTTTTTTGGGAATTAGTTGGTATGTGCTCTTATCTATTAGTTGGCTTTTGGTACGATAGAGATGGTGCAGCTCACGCCGCCCAAAAAGCTTTTGTAGTTAATAGGGTAGGCGACTTTGGTCTTTTATTAGGAATACTTGGATTGTTTTGGGCTACTAAGAGTTTTGATTTTAATGAAATAGCTTCTGAGATATCTCATTCTATTGCTTCAAATAATTTGCCCCCTTGGGCAGGTCTTTTACTATGTTTTTTAGTTTTTTTGGGACCAATGGCAAAATCTGCTCAGTTCCCTCTTCATGTATGGCTTCCTGATGCAATGGAGGGGCCCACTCCAATATCTGCATTAATCCATGCCGCAACTATGGTCGCTGCAGGAGTCTTTTTAGTTGCACGACTAGAACCCCTCTACTCTATATTTCCAAATATTCAGCTAATAATTGCTCTTGTAGGAACAATCACATGCTTTTTAGGTGCATCAATAGCTTTGACTCAAATGGATTTGAAAAAAGGTTTAGCCTACAGTACTGTTTCACAATTGGGTTACATGATGTTAGCTATGGGTTGTGGAGCTCCTTTAGCAGGCATATTTCATCTCATAACCCATGCTTGTTTTAAGGCAATGCTTTTTTTGGGTTCTGGTTCTGTAATTCACTCAATGGAAGAGGTAGTAGGTCATCAGCCTGTATTAGCTCAAGACATGAGGTTAATGGGGGGATTAAGAAAGAAAATGCCCATAACCTCTACTACTTTCTTGATTGGTTGTATTGCTATTAGTGGTATCCCGCCATTGGCTGGTTTTTGGAGTAAAGATGAAATACTGGCTAATGCATTTATATCATTCCCAATTTTTTGGTTTATTGGTTTTATTACTGCAGGCATGACAGCTTTTTATATGTTTAGGCTTTATTTTTTAACTTTTGAAGGCAACTTTAGAGGGAACGATAAAGATTTACAAAATCAACTTTTATCTGATGCGAATATAGTTCTAGAAGAAGAAAATAATGAGCTTGATCATAATCATGGGGCGATTCACGAGTCACCATGGTCTATGACTTTCCCTTTAATCTTTTTAGCAGTACCTTCAATCTTTATAGGTTTTCTAGGTGTTCCTTGGGATAGTAAATTTGTTGGCTTATTGAATCCTAGTGAAGCATTATTGATGGCCCAATCATTTGAATTAAATGAATTTTTGCCTTTAGCTATTTGTTCTGTTCTAGTTTCCTCAGCAGGCATAAGTGTCGCATTCTTTGCTTATTATTTGAATAAGATAGACTTAAATCAGTTATTTGCTTCTAAATTCCCCTCTCTGAATAAGTTTTTAGTCAATAAATGGTATTTGGATATCATAAATGAAAAGATTTTTGTAAAAGGCAGTAGAAGACTAGCCAAGGAAGTTCTCGAAGTAGATTCAAAAGTAGTAGATGGTGTTGTTAATCTCACAGGACTAGTGACTCTTGGCAGTGGGGAAGGCTTGAAATACTTTGAAACAGGAAGAGCGCAGTTTTATGCATTGATTGTTTTTGGAGGTGTTTTACTACTTGTTGCAATATTTGGTTTACAATCTTAGCCATTAAATTACTATCAAATGTGTTTCTTCACTGCCATTAGGATGTAAAAATTGAGATAAATTCTAAACTTGATTTAAATATTTTTAATTCCCTTGATCAACTATTGCTTGTCACATGTTCTTGACTTTAAAACGATCGGAACAGTTGGTGTTAGTTTGTCTAATTTCCCTTGGTTATCTGTATCAATTCTTTTCCCAATAATTTCCGCATTTGTGATTCCATTTTTCCCAGATAAAGGGGAGGGGAAAGAGGTTAGATGGTTTGCATTAATTGTCTCTTTAATTACTTTCTTGATAACTGTTGGGGCTTATATAAATGGGTTTAATGTTAACGATGATGGTGTTCAGCTTAAAGAGAGCGTTAATTGGTTGCCTAGCATTGGATTGACGTGGGCTGTAGGGGCTGATGGCATATCAATGCCTCTAATTCTTTTAACAAGCTTTATAACCTCTCTAGCTGTCTTAGCGGCATGGCCTGTAAGTTTTAAGCCTAAATTATTTTTCTTCTTAATACTTGCTATGGATGGAGGTCAAATTGCCGTTTTCGCAGTACAGGATATGTTGTTATTTTTCTTGGCATGGGAACTTGAATTATTACCTGTCTATTTACTTTTGGCGATATGGGGAGGAAAGAAAAGGCAATATGCTGCCACAAAATTCATAATTTATACAGCTGGTAGTTCAATATTTATTCTTCTCGCTGCTTTAGCTATGGGTTTTTATGGTGGTAATATTCCTAATTTTGAATTTACCCATTTAGCTCAAACAGAGTTTAGTCAAGGCTTTCAGATTTTATGTTATGCAGGACTCTTAATTGCTTTTGGAGTAAAACTCCCAATAGTACCCTTGCATACATGGTTGCCTGATGCGCATGGAGAAGCCACTGCTCCTGTTCATATGCTGTTGGCAGGAATATTACTAAAGATGGGGGGATATGCTCTATTAAGATTTAATGCGCAATTATTGCCTTTGGCTCATGCTCAATTTGCTCCTCTTTTAGTCGTCTTAGGAGTAGTGAATATAATTTATGCGGCTCTTACATCATTTGCTCAGAGGAATTTAAAGAGAAAAATAGCATACAGCTCCATCAGTCATATGGGATTTGTTTTAATTGGAATTGGTAGTTTTAGCTCTTTAGGTACCAGCGGCGCAATGTTGCAGATGGTCAGTCATGGTTTAATAGGAGCCAGTCTATTTTTCCTTGTAGGAGCAACCTACGATAGAACAAAAACTCTCAAATTAGATGAGATGGGAGGTGTTGGTCAAAAAATGAGAATTATGTTTGCATTATGGACAGCATGTTCTCTCGCTTCACTTGCCCTCCCAGGCATGAGTGGTTTTGTCTCAGAGTTGATGGTATTTACAGGTTTCGTCACTGATGAAGTTTATACTTTACCTTTTAGAGTAATTATGGCTTCATTAGCAGCAATAGGAGTTGTTCTTACTCCAATTTATTTATTATCAATGCTTCGCGAGATTTTCTTTGGTAAAGAAAATCTGAAATTGATTGAAGAAAGGAATTTGATAGATGCTGAGCCAAGAGAAATTTATATAATTGGATGCTTGCTTTTACCCATACTAGGTATTGGTTTATATCCAAGGTTAGTTACTGATAGTTATTTGCCATCTATTAATAGCCTCGTGGATAGGGATTTGAATGCAGTCAGAAGTTCGACTAAATACATAAATTTTGCAAACAATGATAGTGTTCCATTTAAAGCTCCTTCAATTTAATTCTTAAAATTGATTAAATTCATTGGCTTAATCATTAATTAAAAGATAAATTTTACATAGATTTGGATTTTCAACATACCAAGCTCAACATCTATTGATGGGTCTAAATTAGGGCCTAGGTTATTGATAAAATTCCTGCAAGACGCAGCCGGGAAGGGTGAATTAGATCCTTGGGATATAGATGTAATAAGTGTTATCGATAGTTTTTTAGATCAATTTCATCAAACAATGGGTCATGAAAAAAATAATTCAATTTCTCTTGAGAGGGATTTATCTGAAACTAGCGAAGCTTTTTTTGCGGCCTCAGTTCTAGTTAATCTAAAGGCGCAGGTTTTAGAGGCTGATGTATTTCCTTCTGATCTAGCAGATTTTGAGGATGATATGCAAGAAATGGAGCAATCATGGATAAATCAGAGCTTTGATATGCCCCAATATCCCGAAAAGTATCTCAGAAGGAGATCCGTTGCTAAACCTATCATTAAAAGATCAGCAACTTTAGGAGAGCTAATTAGTCAATTAGAGTCAATAGCCGAAACTATAGAAACCCAAGATATTTTATTGATGAAAAAACAAAGAAATAAGAAATATTCCAATAGAGATCTAATTAGTCAAGTGAAATCCCTTGCTCATCGTGAGAAATTACCTGAAACGACAAAAGCTTTAGGTATTTTTATAGATAAATGGGAGCAAGCTTTGCAGTGGGTTGATTTTGAATATCTAGTCTCTAAGTGGAAACAGGTCGCAAAAAAAGATTTAGATAAGGATAGGTTAGGGGTATTCTGGGCTTTACTTTTTTTATCTTCCCAAAATAAGATCGAAATGAAACAACTTATTTCTCTTTATGGACCAATAAAAATAAAAAGAATTCTTCCAGAAGGTGGCTTAGCTCAATTACCCATTGAAAATCTGGAGGTGACAGATACTTCTCCGACCGCTGCATAAAGGTTTGTGAGAATAAACGTTTAATCTTATATAAAAGAGGTCCTAAATGCCTATGAAGGCGATGATACTTGCAGCTGGGAAGGGAACACGAGTTCAACCCATTACGCATATTATTCCAAAACCTATGATTCCAATTTTACAGAAACCAGTGATGGAATTTTTGTTGGAGTTGCTAAAAGAGCATGGTTTTAAGGAAATTATGGTTAATGTTTCCCATCTCGCTGAAGAAATTGAAAATTACTTTAGAGACGGGCAGAGATTTGGGGTAGAGATTGCTTATAGTTTTGAAGGGAGAATTGAGGATGGCGAATTAATTGGAGATGCTCTTGGCTCAGCCGGCGGCCTTAAGAAGATTCAAGATTTTCAGAATTTTTTTGATGAAACATTTGTAGTTTTATGTGGAGATGCTTTGGTCGACTTAGATCTTACTGAAGCAGTTAAAAGGCACAAGAAAAAAGGCGCACTTGCTAGCTTAATCACAAAAAAAGTTCGTAAAGAAGATGTTCCGAGTTACGGAGTTGTAGTTACTGATGATAAAGGCAGAGTAAAAGCTTTTCAGGAAAAACCCTTAGTGGACGAAGCTCTCAGTGATTCTATTAATACTGGGATATATCTATTTGAACCAGAAATTTTTGATTACATACCTTCTGAAAAGAAATTCGATATTGGTGCAGATCTTTTTCCAAAACTTGTTGAGATGGATTTACCTTTTTATGCTTTACCAATGGATTTTGAGTGGGTTGATATTGGAAAAGTTCCTGATTATTGGAAGGCAATCAGGAGTGTTTTACAGGGTAAAGTGCGACAAGTCGAAATACCTGGGAAGGAGATTAAACCAGGTGTCTTTACTGGCTTAAATGTTGCTGCAAATTGGGATAAGGTCAATATAAAAGGTCCAGTTTATATTGGAGGTATGACGAGAATTGAGGATGGAGCGACGATTATAGGACCCACAATGATAGGACCAAGTTGTTGTATTTGTGAGGGAGCTACTATCGATAATTCAATTATTTTTGATTATTCTAAAATTGGTAAAGGTGTTCAATTAGTTGATAAGCTTGTCTTCGGAAGATATTGTGTCGGGAAAAATGGAGATCATTTTGACTTGCAGGAGGCTTCTTTAGATTGGCTTATCACAGATTCTAGAAGAATGGATCTTACAGAACCTTCGCCTCAACAAAAGGCAATGGCTGAACTTCTGGGTTCTGACTTGATCAATATACCAGATTAATTTCTGCTTTTTGTATTATCTCAGGTATTAACTGCTCACATTTTATAGCCATTATATGGACTCCTTGAGCTATTTCAATAAAATCTCTTACTTGCTCTGAGGCAATATTCATTCCTTCTTTCAAAGGGTCTTTTGATTCTTTAAGTCTATGTAATATTTTCTCGGGTATGTTTGCACCAGGTACATTGTTTTTTATGAATAGAGCATTTTTATATGATTTCAAAAGAAATACTCCAGCAATAACTGGTAAATTCATTGGCTCACTAACATTTTTACAAAAATCAATTAAATATTTTTTATCCATAATCATTTGAGTTTGAAGGAAATTTGCACCTGCTTGTTTTTTCTTAAGCGTTCTTAGCTGGAGACTACGTAAATTTTTGGAACTGGGATCAGCTGCGGCTCCTGCAAATATATTAGTTTTATTATCTACTAAAAAATCATATGAAGGATCAATACCGTTGTTGAAATCTCTAATTTGTTGGAGTAATCTTACAGATTCAAATTCGTGTACAGGTTTTGAATTCTGTTGATCTCCCGCCTTTACTGAATCACCCGTAATACATAAAATATTTTTGATTCCTAGAGCATTTGCCCCAAGGATATCTGATTGTAAAGCAATTTTATTACGATCTCTGCAGGATATTTGCATTATTGGTTCTATCCCATTCTCTAGTAATAGTTTGGACATTGCCAAACTACACATCCTCATGACAGCCCTACTACCATCGGTTATGTTAACAGCATGTACCTTATCTTTCAAAAGTTGTGCTATCTTGAGAGATCGAATGGGGTCACCACCTCTTGGAGGCATTAATTCTGCCGTTATGACTTTAGATTTTGATTCTAAAGTTTTCTGAAGTTTTGATTTCAATTGCTCTTTGTTTTTTCTAGTTGATAAACAACTGCAGTGAGACTGATAAACTTAATTACTATAAAAAAAGAACTGTTTAAATGCAAATGGTTGATGAAGAACTAAACAACATTGATATGATGGGCCTCTCAACAAGAGAGATGGAAATCATTGATTTAGTTGCCGATGGTCTAACAAATCAAGAAATTGCTGTAAAGCTAACTATTAGTAAAAGAACTGTGGATAACCATGTAAGCAATATGTTTACTAAAACAGGTTCTAAGAACAGAGTTGCTTTATTAAATTGGGCAATGGATCATGGAAAAATTTGTAGGGATGGATTTAATTGTTGCTCTCTGCCTGATTCTGATCAAGATTAATATTACCAATTTCCTCTGATTTCTCGTTCAGATTCATGAGACTATAATTTGCAGAACTTAAATCGAAAAGTTCTGCATATGCAAGACATGCATCCTTATCAGAGTTCACATATCTTAGAATTCCTTCTTTGTCATATAGACCAAACATTTTTTTAATGATTTAGTGTATTTAAAAGGGAGATACCAATTATTAAAAGAATCTAAAGGAAAGATGGTATTTTGGCTAGTAGTTTAATAATCTTTCTTTGGTTTCTTTATCCCATGTATTGATAGGTTTCTCTGCAAGTTGATAGTTCGATAAACATTTTAAGCCAGATATTTCTTTTGATATGAAATGAGGTAATTCGATGAAGTCTGACTCCTTTTGAAGTTCGATTTCAGCTATTTTTAAAGGAAAGTTTGCATCTTCGAAACAATCTATTATCCATTCTTGTTGTTTATAAAGAAGATAATGCCTTTTTTTTTGAATCTTTTGGACAACATGCGACATAATGACTTTCCCTTCGGTGCAAGGTATTTCATATTCAAACTCATAATTTGAGATCCGATGAATATGTTTTTTTAATGCCAATTTATATTTTCCTTTTTCACTTCTTATCCTTATAATCCAACCTGATGCAGATGCAGCAAGATAACCTTGTTCAATGAAAGAAGATTCTTTTATGTATTCTTTCCAATTGTTACCTTTAATAAAAAATCTTCTTTCAATTTCTAATTGCATTTATACATTTTTAATATTAGTTTTTGATAAATCACCTTTCCATTCAAGTTTTTGGATTAACGTACTGTAATATGTCATGTTATTTTTTAAGACTATAGTTTTAGTAATTTCAGAACTTTGCTTAATTTCGCAATATTCATATTGATTAAAAGCCTCACATTTCATTCCATCTTTCCATAATTGAATTGCCATATTTTGTTGATTGATGTTTTTAACTACTATTTTACTTGTATTGGGTACAATTATTGCTCTATTTGAGAGGCTTACTGGGCATATTGGAGAAATTATCAAGGCTTTTATCTTTGGATGCACTATGGGCCCTCCAGCGGCCATAGAGTAAGCTGTAGAGCCTGTAGGGGAAGATATTATTAGCCCATCTCCCTTGTAGTCATTAACTACTTCTTTGTCAATTTCAATTCTTATTTTGTTTGTAGATGATATCTCATCTTCTGTTGATTTAAAATAAAAATCATTTAATGCAAAATACTTCTTTTTTTTTGAATATTGTTCTTTTGAAGTTTTTTTAAAAAGAGAACACTCAAGCATATTGCGACTATCAAACTCAAATTCATTTTTGAGTAAAAGGTCTATGAAAGATTGATCAAATAAGAACTGATTATTTTGTGTTAGGAAACCTAAATGACCTCCTACATTAAAACTTAAAATAGGAATTTTAAAATCCAATAATTCGTTGGCGGATTTTAGAACTGTTCCATCTCCACCTAAAATAATTGCTAAATCAGGTATCGTTTTTCCTAAAATTCGGTTTAGCGAATTTTGATTAAAATTACTGCTTAGTTTTAATGAATTTATATTTCTTATTTTCAATAATTTTTCGCATTGGAGAGCTGTTTTTTTTGCAAAAGAACTATTTGATCTGTAAATAATCAGAGCTAATGAAATTTGCATTAAAGTTGTTCTACCATTTCAGTAAATTAAAACTTTCCATGTCTACTGTTACTCTATTTCGATAAAGAGATAAGAGTATGGCTAAACCCACCGCTGCTTCAGCAGCCGCTACAGTAATCACAAATATTGTGAATACTTGACCTTGAATTAAATTATTGTCTATATAAGCTGAAAAAGCCATTAGATTAATATTTACAGCATTCAACATTAACTCAATGCTCATGAGAACTCTCACGGCATTTCGGCTATTAAGTAATCCCCAAATACCAATGCAGAATAGTAATGAAGAAACAATTAAAAAAGCTTGGAGTGGAATTGAATCAATTGTCATAATATTAAAAATAATTTAATTCTTTTCGATAAGAATTTGTTCATTTGATTTTTCAATCAATTCTTGTTTAACAGGTAAACCAGTTGAAATGTCTTCTGACATTACATCTCTTCTGGCAAGAACTATTGCTCCTATCATTGCCATGAGAAGTAATACAGATGCTACTTCAAATGGTAATAAATAATCGCTAAAAAGATGTTCTCCAATACGCACGGTTGCTTCTTCGCCAATCGAGCTTTCAGGATTAGCAATGTTCCACACTTTTGATAAGTCAACCCGTACGAGAAGACTTAGTAGGGTAATACAAATCAATGTAGAAATTAGCTTTCTAGAATTTAGATATTCTTTTGGTTTCAGAGATTCTTTTTTGTTAACCAACATAATGGCAAATAAAATTAAAACATTTACTGCACCTACATAAACTAAGACTTGTGCCGCCGCCACAAAACTTGCATTTAATAAAAGATATAAACCAGCTACGCTCATGAAAACACCTCCAAGTAGGAAGGCTGAATAAACTATGTTTTCAAGTAAAATTACACCAAGACTGCCAATAACAATTATTAGAGCAAGTACACTAAAACATATAAGCTGAGTTGTAAGGGCTATTGACATTTTGGCTATTTTGAGGATGACTGTTGATTTCTTTCTTCAGGATTTTTAGATATCATCCAATCCAAAACTTCTTCAGGAAGCTTTCCAGCTCTGGGGTCAGATTGTGATACTTCATGTGGATCCATTACACCCTTAGGAAGATAAGCAAGTTCTCTTAGAGCTTTTACAGATGGATCTGTTGTGACATTAGTTGGTAATCTTCCAAGAGCTACGTTATCGAAATTCAAATTGTGCCTGTCAAATGTTGCCAATTCATATTCTTCTGTCATTGATAAGCAATTGGTTGGGCAATATTCGACACAGTTGCCACAAAAAATACATACTCCAAAATCTATTGAATAGTTTCTTAATTCTTTCTTTTTTGTTTCTTTATTCATGACCCAATCTACAACAGGTAAATTTATGGGACACACCCTAACGCAGACTTCACATGCTATGCATTTGTCAAATTCATAATGGATCCTACCTCTATATCTCTCAGAGGGTATTAATTTTTCATACGGATATTGAACTGTTACTGGTCTTCTTCTTAGGTGGTCGAAAGTAACTGATAATCCGTCTAAAAGATATTTGCTAGCACCAATTGCATCTTTAATGTAACTATTAACTTTTTGGAAGAAATCGTTCATTGAGATTTTTTTTTGATTCTAATTGATTTTTTTGAAATTTAAGTATTTCTACTTAAAATTAACCTCCAAAGAATTTGGGAAGTGCAAGTTTTAGACCTGCTGTTAACAAAAGATTAGCTAAGGAAATAGGTAAAAGAAACTTCCAACCTAAATCTAATAACTGATCAATTCTAACTCTAGGAGTTGTCCATCTTAGGAGAATTGCAATGAAAACAAGAAAATAAGCTTTCAAGATTGTCATTACAATTCCTACTGTTGCTGTGATGACTTGAATAGTTGGAGATGTCAGCGGGATTTTTAGAAATGCTGAAAAAGTTTCAACAGGAATAGGGAACCCCCATCCTCCTAGGTAAAGAACGGAGACTAGTAAAGCTGATAAAATAAGATTTATGTAACTACCAAGATAAAATAATGCAAATTTCATGCCTGCATATTCAGTTTGGTATCCAGCAACTAATTCTTCCTCTGCTTCAGGCAAGTCAAAAGGTAGTCTTTCGCATTCTGCTAGAGCGCATATCCAAAAAATAACAAACCCAATAGGTTGTCTCCAAACATTCCAACTGAAAATACCTGCAGTATTTTGCTGGTTGACAATATCAACTGTGCTAAGAGAATTAGTCATCATGACTATTGCTAACACAGAGAGAGCAAGAGGTATCTCGTAACTAATGGATTGAGCGGCCGCTCGAAGACCTCCTAATAGGGAATATTTATTGTTTGATGCATAACCACTCATTAAAAGGCCTATAGGTTGGATACTACTTAACGCTATCCAGAGGAAAATACCAATACCAACATTGCTGATCATTAAATTTTGTCCGAAGGGTACTATTAACCACGAAAGTATGACAGGTACAAGAACTAATATTGGGCCAGCGGTAAACAGTAGAGAATCTGCTTTTGCGGGAATTATGTCTTCTTTAACAAGTAATTTTAATCCATCTGCTATGGGTTGCAAGACTCCTAGTGCCCCTGCATATTCAGGCCCGATACGTTGCTGAGCTGCTGCGGAAATTTTCCTTTCTAACCAAACTGTCACCAAAACACCTATTACAGCTGATATCAAAACTAATAACATTGGTAAAGGCATCCAAATTATGTGAGCTATTTGTTGGGAAACTCCTATAGATTTGAGAATTTCGTTAAAACTATATTCAAGATCTATTCCGTTATTCACAATTTATTTTAGTTATTACATAATAGGTTAACTTGCAATACTCCAAATGTGTGTATTTTTTGCAATTGAAGATTCAGAAAGAATTATCTCTGTTCCAGTGGGGTCCACTTTCTAGGCTCAGAACCTGTGTAAATTTGTGAGGGTCTAAATATCCTATTAGCACCTAACTGCTCTCTCCAATGTGCTAGCCATCCTGCAACTCTAGAGATAGCAAAAATGGGAGTGAATAAATCTCTCGGTATTCCCAGTTTTCTGTAAACTAAACCCGAGTAGAAATCTACATTTGGATATATGCCTTTTGCTCCCAATTTTGGTATTGCTTCTTTTTCTAATCTCTTTGCTACGTCATACATCTCATCTTTCCCAAATCTATCAAATAATTCTTCAGCTAATTGTTGCAAGATAATAGCGCGTGGATCTTTTACTCTATATTCCCTATGTCCAAACCCCATGATTTTTCTTTTGTCTCTAAGAGAGTTTTCAATAAATGAAGATACGTTCTCTGGTTTATTTATGCTCTCTAACATTGCTATTACATCTTCATTAGCACCACCATGAAGTGGCCCAGCAAGAGTCCCAACTGCTGAAGCAACAACAGCATAAGGATCAGTTAAGGTGCTTGCAGTAACTCTGGCACTGAATGTACTTGCATTAAGGCTATGTTCAGCATGAAGAATTAGACATTTGTCAAAAACTTTTGCAGCCAGTGGGTCTTGCTCCTTTTCAGTTAGCATATATAAAAAATTTGCAGAGTAAGTCAAATCATCTCTTGGCTGAATCGGGTCATGTCCCTTTCTTATAAGCTGAAAAGCAGCAATCATTGTTGGTATTTTGGCTATTAGCCTTATTACTGCGTTGTATACATATTTAGGATCGTCTATTGCTCTTCTCGAGTAGAATAAGCCTAAAGAAGCTGCACTTGATTGAAGAGCATCCATTGGATGTCCAGATTCAGGAAAACATTTCATCATATCTCTTACTCTGAAACTGAGCCTTCTATGCATTTGGACTTCAGCTTCAAAATCTCTTAATTCGCTGGAGGATGGCAATTCCCCCCAGATAAGAAGAAAAGCTGTTTCTAGAAAACTACTCTTCTGTGCTAATTCGCCTATCTCATAGCCTCGATATAATAATTTACCCTTTTTCCCATCAATATCACAGATGGATGATTGAGTTACAGGGATTCCCTCTAAACCTGGTTTAAGGATTAGTTTTGAATGGTCCAAAATTATCTATCTTGATAAATATTATGTTATTACAACTAAGATAGTAAATTTAACTTATTTGAACCACAAGTAATCAAATTTGAATAATTCCTAACCCTTCAGAATGGATTATCAATAAATTTTTATATTTGTTTCTAGATAGATATCTGGATATATTTCTGGAATTTGTTGATTAACAATAGCTTTAATACTTTGAATTGAAAATTTTATATATTTTCCAGTAAGCAAATTAATATCGTTTATTATTTTATAATTTTTCTGAAATTGATCTTTATTGATTTCAGTTATGAAAAACATATCGTTAAGCAATGGTTTTCGCATTTTATTCAATGCATCTTTATTGAGATAATTAATACTTTCTTCTTTTATATTTAGTCCTTTATTTAATTCTGAAATGCTATTGCTTATAATAATAAAATCATCTGTTTCACATGAAAATAATTTGTATTTTTCTTTAAAGATAACATTATTATCAATATTTTCTAAGCTGTTTTTATACCATATTTTATAGTCTAAGTTATTAACTTTTAAGTTTTCATATTCATAGTCTTTTAAAAATTCTAAATTTTTTATATTTATGTTATTTTCTCCTTTGATGGGAATGCTGATTAGCCAATCTTCATTACTTTTTAAAAATAATTTTTCTAGATTGGATATTTCAGCTAATTCTGCATTCAGTTTTTTTTGATTATCATTTAACTCGATAAAAGAAAAGTTTCTTAGATAACTTTCTGTTTGATCAGAATATATTAAGCTTATATTTCTATTTTGATTATTTAAAATATTTAATTCAGATATATTTGTATTTTTATTATTATTAATTGTACCTGTTTTAAGCTTTACGATATGATTACTTGATGAAAATGTTGTTATTAGTTTTTGTTCAGTTACTTTTGTATTATCTGATTGAATTTTATCCAAAATATGATTATTAGATATTAATAATAATTTCTCTGATTTGAATTGATTTTGTAATTTTTCTTCTAATACTTTTCTATGATCATTACTAGATTTATTTTGTGAAGATTTTATTGCATTAAGAATTAATTGTTTATTGCTAGAAAGTATTAGAAATTTATCCTCTGTAATAGTAAGATAATTAAAATAACTTGGCTCTTTTATTTCAAATAACGTATTGATATTTTCTAATTGATTAGCTATAAATTCATTATTTAATGCTTTTTCATTGAGTTTGATAATTAGAATTATTTTGTCTTCATAATCTTTTAAATCTGAAATAGACAGTAAGAATTGATTATCATAAATATCATTTAAATTTTCTTTCAAGCTTTTGCCTAGAAGGTTCAGAATACCTTCTTTTGGTATTTCCCAGTTATTATTATTTTGCTCATAAAAGTATGTCCTTAGATTATTGTTTATTTCTAAGCCATTCAAATTAGATATTAATGTTAAATCATTATTATCTTGCCTATATTTCATGATTTCGAGAGTTGTGATGTTGGTATCTGGTAATCCTCCATTGTTGCTATGGGGCTTCATGACAAAAAAAAGGGTTGTAAAAATCGTAAAAATTATTGCTATTAGTAATATCTTGATATTCATTTTTATTTTTATTTTTAACAAAACCTTTTGAATTTCAACTCTTATTATTAAATTGTTACTAAGTCTTATTTCATAGTTAATTTGAGGAAAATACCAAAATCAATTTCAGCTCATAATTTAAATGAATGGTTAAATTCAGAGATAGAACAGCCAATTATTATTGATGTTAGAGAAGTTTCAGAGTTAGAAATAGTTACACTACCCTTTTCTTTCATTCATATGCCCATGAGTGAAATAACTGTTGATTATTTAAAATCCAGATTAAATATTTTAGAGAACAAAAAAATTGTTGTACTCTGTCATATGGGTGTAAGAAGTTTCCATTTTTCACAATGGATGCTGGATAACGATTTTGCCCATGAGATTTGGAACCTTGAAGAAGGTATAGATGGTTGGTCCCAAAATATAGACCCTCAAATGGCTAGATACTAGTTTAATTTAGTTCATTCAAACTTTTAGCAACAGTATTTACGTCTTTATCGCCTCTCCCAGAGCAATTAATAACAATCTCAGTATTTTGAGTCAGAGAGGGACACAATTTTTCAAGCCATGCAAATGCATGAGCAGTTTCTAAAGCAGGTATTATACCTTCTAACTTGCTGACTAATTTTAATGCTTCTAGAGCTTCTGAATCAGTAACACATCCATATTCTGCTCTGCCAATTTCTTTAAGATAACTATGCTCAGGTCCAACACCTGGATAATCAAGACCAGCACTAATTGAGTGAGCCTCTTGAACTTGTCCCTCTTCATTTTGTAAGAGAAGACTCATGGATCCATGTAATATGCCAATACTTCCTTTAGTAATTGTTGCCGCATGCTTATCGCTATCTAGACCACTACCAGCCGCTTCTACTCCAATTAATCTGACTTTCTTATTGTTTACAAAAGGGTGAAAGAGTCCCATTGCGTTTGAACCTCCCCCTACACATGCTAATAAAATGTCCGGTGATGAACCAAAAGCATCAAGACATTGTTGCTTTGTTTCGTTACCAATAACTGCATGAAAATCTCTTACCATCATAGGGTATGGGTGAGGACCCGCTACGGAACCTAAAATATAGTGCGTGTTTTCTACATTTGAGACCCAATCTCTAATAGCTTCACTTGTGGCATCTTTGAGAGTGGCGGTTCCAGATGTAACTACTTTGACCTCGGCGCCGAGCAATTTCATTCTAAAAACGTTTAATGATTGTCTTTTGATGTCTTCTTCACCCATATAAATTACGCACTTTAATCCAAATCTTGCACAAACTGTTGCTGTAGCTACACCATGTTGGCCAGCACCAGTTTCAGCAATGATTCTTTTCTTACCCATCCTTATAGCCAATAATGCCTGACCTAAAGCATTATTGATTTTATGAGCTCCAGTATGATTTAGATCTTCTCTTTTTAACCAAATTCTACATCTTACTTTTTCTTTTTCGTAATGTTTCGTCAATCGCTCGGCTTCATATAGAGGTGTTGCTCTTCCTACGTAGTTTTTTAGCAATTGTTTCAATTGTGAGTTAAATTCTGTATCTGACCAAGCATCTTTAAAAGCTTTTTCTAACTCAAGTAAAGCTGGCATTAGTGTTTCTGGGACATATTGTCCACCATATTGTCCATATCTACCATGATTATTCGGAAGACTGGGAGCACCTTTTTTGTCTTCTTGATTATTTAGAGAAATAGAACCTACCAACTTTTTATGATGTATCATTAATTCCACTATAGATTAATCTAAATAATATGCGAAAAAAAAATTGGATTGAATTTGACAATAGACAAAATCTTAATGAAAGAAAACGTGAAACTCCTCTTCCTACAAATAATTCAAAAATAAAAATACATACCCAAAAAAAAGGCAAAAAAGGTAAAACGATAACACTTATAGAGGGTCTGAAATTTC
Source organism: uncultured Prochlorococcus sp. (assembly GCA_913048245.1). Lineage (GTDB taxonomy): Bacteria > Cyanobacteriota > Cyanobacteriia > PCC-6307 > Cyanobiaceae > Prochlorococcus_A. Next base: position 34,813 of record CAJWWR010000003.1, read on the forward strand.
AAGAAGATCAAAAATATAAGAAATTACTTAAGGATTTGAAGATTTTTTGTGGTACTGGTGGCGCTATCAATGGTGAAGAAATTTGCTTACAGGGTAGCCTGGTAGAAAAGGTCAAAGAATTTCTACGTAAAGATGGCTATCTTTTGTAAAGTTTTCCAGGTTAAAATAAGCACTGAACAATATTTGTTAATTAAACATAATGAAGCAATCGGATCCTCAAATTTCTGATAAAAATATAAAATGGCATCACTTAACTGTTGATAGAGAGAAATTAGAGAATATGCGTGGTCATAAGGGGATGGTTCTGTGGTTTACTGGGTTGTCTGGCTCAGGGAAAAGTACTTTAGCTAATGCCCTAAATGATTATTTACATAAACAAGGATTATCAACATTTATACTGGATGGAGACAATATAAGACATGGTTTATGTAAAGATTTAGGATTTTCTGATAAAGATAGAGAAGAAAATATTCGAAGAATAGGAGAAGTAGCTAATTTATTTATGAATGCAGGGATAATCACTATCACTGCTTTTGTTTCTCCTTTTCAAACAGATCGAGACAAAGTAAGAAAAATAATAGGAAATGATTTTATTGAGGTCTTTTGTGCTGCTAATCTCGAGGTTTGTGAGCAAAGGGATACAAAGGGACTATATAAAAAGGCTCGATTAGGAGAAATTAATGATTTCACTGGAATATCGAGTCCATATGAGATTCCTTCTAATCCTGAAATTACTGTTAATACAGGCACACTAAATTTGAGTGAATCCGTTGAAAAGATCGTAAATTTTTTAACTGAAAAAGATCGAATAAACTTAAGTTCTTAAATTAGTTAAAGTAACTCTTAAGAATTCTTGAGATAATTTTCTGCTCCCATTCTTTGGAGATTAGTATTTGCCATAACTACTTTTTGATGAAGTTTTTCTTTGTATGATTTTAGTTTCTTGTTTATCGATTTTTCGAACAAACTTATGATCTGAATTGCTAATAAACCTGCATTATGGGCACCATTAATAGCAACAGTAGCAACTGGAACCCCAGCTGGCATTTGAACTATTGATAATAAAGAATCAATACCATTTAGTGTTTTGCTTTGAACCGGAACCCCAACAACAGGAATAGTTGTTGTTGAAGCAATCATGCCTGGTAAGTGGGCAGCTCCTCCTGCTCCAGCTATTATAACTTTTATATTATTTGATTCTGCTTCTCTGGCATATTTAATCATTTCAGCTGGAGTCCTATGCGCTGATAAAACACATACCTCAAAATTGATCTCAAAATCTTCAATAATTTCAATGGCAGGCTTCATTGTTTGAAGATCTGAGTCACTTCCCATGACAATGGCAATTTTATAAATAGACCCTGAATTAGATGTAGACAAAATAACAAAACAATTCTTTTCTTATCATGACGTGCTATTAGTTGAACGCTAGTTAGTTAATATTAAAAAAATATTTTGTAAAGAAATTTATGAACAACAGTAAGAATCTCGAGAAAACAGAAGTTAAAGATTACTTTAATGGTACTGGATTCGATAGGTGGAGGAGAATTTATAGTAAATCTGATGATGTAAATACTGTTCAAAAGAATATTAGAATAGGTCATCAGAAAACAGTTGATGATGTCATTGATTGGATTGAAAAAGATTCCCTGTTTTTAGAAAAAAAATTTTGTGATGCAGGTTGTGGCGTAGGTAGCCTCACATTGCCTCTTTTAAAAATGGGAATTAGCAATATTCAGGTAAGTGATATTTCTGCATCTATGATTATTGAAACAAAAAAAAGAATTAAAAATTCTGGTCTTAGTCCTAAAAATATTCAATTTAAAACATGCGATTTGGAAAGATTAACTGGAAATTTCGATTATGTAATTTGCCTAGATGTTTTTATACATTATCCTCAGGCTGTAGCTGAGGAAATGGTTAAACATCTTTGTGATTTAAGTGAATCCAAGCTCATTGTAAGCTTTGCTCCTTATACGCCTTTTTTAGCAGTTTTGAAAAATATTGGAAAATTATTTCCTGGACCCAGCAAAACCACAAGGGCTTATACATTAAAGGAAAAAGGAATAATAAATGCTGCCAAAGAGAAAGGGTTTGAAGTTGTTCAACAAAAATTGAACAAAGCACCTTTTTATTTTTCAAAACTGATTGAATTTAAAAAAATAAATTAGACTATGTAACTAAATGATTCTCAAGAGCGTATCTAACTAGTTCAGTACGACTAGAAGTAGATGTTTTAATAAATAATCTACTCACATATTTCTCAACATTCCTAATAGAAGTTTCTAATTTTCTTGCTATTTCTTTATTCATTAAACCTTCTGCCACTAGTTGCAATACACTTTCTTCTCTAGGGGTAAAACTTGGCAGTGATGATGAATCATCTTGATTTGCTGGATTATTTTTTGTCAACATTGATCTTATCTCAGTAATTTGTTTTGCCATTTTGCTGACATCAATATCTGCAAATTTTGCGGCTTCTTTAAGTAATCTTTCTTGTCTATTAATGACATTTCTTACTCTTGCTGAAAGTTCTTCAGGATTAAAAGGTTTTGCAATATAGTCATCAACGCCTGCTAAATATCCTTGAGTTCTATCAAGGGTCATACCTTTAGCCGTTAAAAAAATAAGAGGGGTTCCACTCAATCTCTCATCTCCTCTAACTCTCTCTAATAATTCATAGCCATTACATCTTGGCATCATTATGTCACTAATGATCAGATCTGGATAAAATTTTTGAGCTTTTTCCCAGCCATCTTCTCCATCTAATGCAACTGTTACCTCAAAACCTTCATCTTCAAGAAAAGTTTTTACTGCATTTCTTAAACCAGGTTCATCATCGACAAGTAAAATTTGTGATTTTTTTGTTGTTTCTTTAAGATTATTAGAACTATCCATTTGTTAGTGAGTGAAATTAAATGAACTTACTGAAAATTTTATATACTAAAAATTATGCTAACAAGTCCTATTTTACTAGACTACCAGTCATCAACTCCTTGTTTAGATGAAGTTGTTGAATCTATGAATCCATTTTGGACTAAAAACTTTGCAAATCCATCTAGTAAATCAAATTTAGCGAATATTAACGCTAGTGCAGTTCTTGAAGTTTCAAGAGAGAGAATAAAAGAATATTTAAATCTCAAGAAAAAGAAGATTATATTTACAAGTGGAGCAACTGAATCAAATAATTTAGCATTAATTGGATATGCAAGAAATTTCTTTAAGAATAATGGCAAGTATGGACATATTATTACACTCAAAACAGAACATCAAGCAGTTTTAGAACCCTTACGAAAATTACAAAAAGAGGGATATTCTTTAACTGAAATAGAACCTGAAGAAGATGGATTGATTTCACAAAAGAAATTCCTTGATGCGTTAAAACCAGAAACATTTTTGGTTAGCATAATGCTTGCAAACAATGAAATTGGAGTTATTCAACCTTTGGAATGGATTGCTTCAATTTGCAAGTCTAAAGGAATTATTTTTCATAGTGATGCCGCTCAATGCATTGGTTTCATGCCAATGCCAGATTTAGACTTATTGGCTAATATGATTACTTTTAGCTCTCACAAGATATATGGTCCAAAAGGTGTAGGACTTTTAATTATCGATGAAGGGATTGAAATAGAACCATTAAGCCTTGGGGGTGGACAAGAATTTGGATTAAGGCCTGGAACTATCCCTCTACCTCTGGTTGTAGGTTTCACAAAAGCTATTGAGATAGCAATTAATAATAATTCGCAAAATGCAGAGCAACTTTCTTTTTATAGAGATAATTTGCTTAAAGGTTTGCAAGAAAATATTCCTTCTATTGTAGTAAATGGATCAATGGATAAAAGATTACCTCATAATTTGAATATTACATTTTTAGATGTTAATGGGTCTCTCTTGCATAAAAGATTAAAATCAAAAATTATTTGTTCAAGTGGATCAGCCTGTAGTAACGGTAAACCCTCGCATGTTTTACTTGCATTAGGAAAATCTCTAAGAGAAGCTGAGGCATCTATCAGATTAAGTATTGGTTTAATGACTTCTTCAGATGATATTGAAAAAACTATTATTGAAATCTCAAAGATAATTGAAATTATAAAATATAAATAAATTCATTTAATTTAGTTGTCCAATTCTCAATTTAGCACTTCTTGATCTTTTATTTGCAATCAGTTCGCTTGCAGAGGGAGTTATAGGTTTTTTATTTATAGGTTTAAATCTAATGTCATTTTTGAAATGATTTTTGACTAATCTATCTTCTATTGAATGAAAACTTATAATTGAAATTATGCCTCCAGGCAGAAGCCAATTTGAAGCATTATCTAATAGTTTCTGTAAAACATCTATTTCTTGATTTACAGCAATTCTTAGGGCTTGAAAGGTCCTAGTTGCAGGATGAATTTTCCTGTATCTTTGTTTGGGAGGAAAGCAACCGGCTATAGTATAAGCTAAGTCTTTAGTTCCTGAGAAATTTCCTCTTTCTTTTATTTCTTTTTTGATTTTACGTGCGATTTTTCGTGATAGTCTCTCATCACCATATTGATAAATTAAATCAGCTAAATCTTTTTCACTAATTTTATTTATTAACTTCTCAGCTGTCATTTCTAAGGAAGGATTCATACGCATATCTAATGGCCCGTCCTTTTGGATACTAAATCCTCTCTCTGGGTTATCAATTTGATTACTATTAACTCCTAGATCTGCAATAATAAAAGAAACCTTATGGGAAGGTAAATATTCTCCAAAATTGCAGGCATCGATCACAATTCTATTTTGGAATTCTTTTAAATTAATACTTGATGCAATTCTTGCATGAGGGTCTTGATCAAGTCCCAATATTTTTAAATTTTGGTACTTTTTTAATAACTCATAAGTATGCCCACCGCCTCCCAAGGTGGCATCAATTCCATGGAATTCTTTGAATGTAATATGTGGGCAATAATCTATAGAATCTAGGATTTCTTGCTTCATTACAGATTTGTGATTAAACAAAGATAAATTAGTGGAGTCATTTTCCATAACTTTCTACTAGTATTTAATTAGAACTTTAATTTTCAATGGCTCAATTAGAGACAAGAACTGAACCAATGGTTGTGAATTTTGGTCCACATCATCCATCGATGCATGGAGTTCTTAGATTGGTTGTGACTCTAGATGGAGAGAATGTCATTGATTGTGAACCGGTAATAGGCTATTTGCACAGGGGTATGGAAAAAATAGCTGAGAATAGAACAAATGTGATGTATGTCCCTTATGTAAGCAGAATGGATTATGCCGCTGGTATGTTTTATGAAGCTATTGTAGTAAATGCGCCAGAAAAGCTGGCAAATATTACTGTCCCCAGACGCGCAAGTTATATCCGAGTAATAATGTTAGAACTTAACAGAATTGCAAATCATCTACTTTGGCTTGGTCCTTTTCTGGCTGATGTTGGAGCACAAACACCTTTCTTCTACATTTTTAGAGAAAGAGAAATGATTTATGATCTTTGGGAAGCCGCAACCGGTCAAAGATTAATTAATAACAATTATTTTAGAATTGGAGGTGTGGCTTGTGATTTACCTTACGGATGGCTTGATAAATGTATTGATTTTTGTGAATGGTTTGGCCCGAAGATTGATGAGTATGAGAAATTAATAACTAATAATCCAATTTTTAGAAGAAGGATAGAGGGTTTAGGAACTATTAATAGAGAACAAGCTATTAATTGGTCCTTATCAGGACCTATGTTAAGAGCATCAGGAGTATCATGGGATTTACGAAAAGCTGATAAATATGAATGCTACGAAGATTTTGATTGGGAAATTGCATCTGCTAAAGAGGGAGATTGTTATGCTCGCTATAGAGTAAGAATTGAAGAAATGAGACAGTCTCTAAAAATAATCCGTCAAGCATGTGAGATGATTCCGGGAGGCCCTACTGAAAATTTAGAGGCAAAGAGAATGGCCGCAGAGGATAAAAAAAGTGAAATTTTTGGTTTAGATTACCAGTATGTATCAAAAAAAGTTGCACCTACTTTTAAAATTCCAAATGGAGAATTGTATACAAGGCTCGAATCAGGAAAGGGAGAAATAGGGGTATTCATTCAGGGAAATAACGAAGTCACACCTTGGAGATTTAAAATAAGAGCCGCAGATCTTAATAACTTACAAATATTACCTCATATCCTTAAAGGAAATAAGATTGCTGATATTATGGCAATACTGGGATCTATTGATGTAATCATGGGATCAGTTGATAGATAATTTTTTGATGAAATCTGATTATTGGTTACGATTGGAAAGGAAAGTTAAATTTGGAGAATGTGATTCAGCAGGTGTTATACATTTTCATAATTTATTAGACTGGGCACATCAATCCTGGGAAGAAAGTATTGAAAAATATGGCATATCTTCTATGGATATATTTCCTTCTATCACAAATAAAATTGATAGAGCTTTACCCATTATTAACTGTGAGGCTAATTTCTATGCTCCCATAGAACTTGGTTGTAATCTTGATATATCTATAAAACCTACAAAAATAAATAATCACTTATTTAAAGTTGAAACTATTTTTATTTGTAATTCCAAGAAAGTGGCAAATGTAAATATTGTGCATTGTTCAATCGATATTAAAACAAAAAAAAAGATAGATTTACCCCAATCCTTAGAACTATGGATTGAGGCATCAAATTTAGAAAATAAGATTATGGAATGTTAATTCATCAGTCTAAATATCTTTCCAACTATTTTTTTTTTCTAGAGACTTTATTTTTAGACTAGTTGGTCTTTCATGCCTAGGCCAATCCAAGCAATATCTTTCAATTATTTTTAAGGATACTTTTCTTCTTTTTGATGTTATTTGTTTTTCGAAATCTAGGTAAACTTCAAATTTATTTTCCCAAATCTCATCCTCTATAAGACAAATTAATATATTTATTATTGGTAATTTTTCTGATGCGATTATTTCTTTCAATTTCTTTTTAATTACTTCAGGGTATACAGTTTCCCCTCCAGATTGAAATGCATTATCAGCCCTTCCTAAAAACTTAAGAAAAACGCGATGATTGATGGTAGTTATTTCTCCCAGGTCGCTACTCGCCCACCATCCATCAATATTTGCGAAAGGTTTTGTTTCTATGGGACTTATATATTCAGATCCTAACCTTTTTGATTTAATAGTAATTAGACTTTTTTGATTAATTTTCAAATCAATGTCTTTTAATGGTTCACCTAATGTATTGTTTCCCTTTAAAAAGTCTGAAGGTTTTAAACAGGTTATCATTGCTGCAGTTTCAGTAGTTCCATAACATGGAGCTAATTTGATTTTTTCTTTTCTACATTGATCAGCAACATCTTTAGAAATTGATGAACCTCCGATCCAAATCACATCAAAAAGTTTTAACCATGCTATTCCTTGACCTTCCTTTAATAGTCTGTTTAGTTGAGTTGGTACTAGAGAGGTAATTAGATTGTTTTTGTTTTTATCTTTTAATGAAATTGTTTGTTGATATAGATTATTAGTCTTTTTGATTAGTTGAGGAGGGATCGATATATATTTGCAATTCCATTGCTTACTTCTCCACAATGGCATAAGACCGCTTATATGGTTTAGAGGAAGAGTATTAAATATAAAACAATTTTCTAATTCAATGCCTAGATCTTTTAACCATGCACCAGAAGAAATAGCTGAAGCATCTAAATTATGAATTGTGTGGATACATCTTTTAGCTACATTCATGCTACCGCTACTGTTCAAGATAATAGCAGGGGTTTCCAAGTTGGTTTGTATAGATTTTGCATCCCAAGAATTTTTGGAATTTGTTATGTATATTATTTTTTTTTCTTTAATATTCTTTAAAACTAATTCTGCACTTATATCTTCATTATGTTGAACAATAATTCTTACGATCTTGGAATTAATATTCATAATTTATCCCATATTAGTTCGGCATTATTTGAAAAAAGAGAAGTTTTTGGAGTTTGTTTTAGAGCTAAACCAGGCACTTTTGGAGTTGGCCCTTTTAATTGAAGAAAAGCAAGTTGATTGATAATTCTTCTGCCTATTCCAGTTTCAAACGATGTGCTGATTGCTCTGTAAGCTTTTTTATTCTCTAATTCTTTCAATAGCTTAATCGGATTTTTCTCTTGAGAAGGTCTTCTAATTTGCCATCCATTCCATTTATTAATTAAGTGTGGATGTTTTAAAAGAGATTCATCTAATGCTACAGGAATTTTTTTTTGAAGTGAATTTAGCCCTTCTAGGTCATCTTCAGATAATGGCTGCTCCAGCCAGTCGAGATTATAAATATCTTTTAGAATATCTGCCCATCGAGTTGCTACTTCTCTATTCCAAGTACCATTAGGGTCTATTCTGAGTCTTATTTTTTCGTTTATTAGGTTAAGAATCTCTTCTAACAACAATTCCTCTGATTTCCTATCTTTTATTCCCACCTTCCATTTTAAAGTAATCGGTTCTGATATTGATATGGGCTTTTTCATGTGAATATATATTTCATCTAAAATATTTTCCGAATCGCATAGAATTGCAGATTGGTAAATTTTATCAAATCTATGTTCTCTATCAAAAACCAGTTCTCCATTTAGTTCTGCTAAGGCAGTATTTAATCCAGATTGAACGCAAGGGTGAAATTTTTTAATTTGCTTTAGTAGCTCTGATCTTTCCAAATAATCGGGTATTAAGGCAATATCTTTTTCACATGCTTTAATATTTTCTGGATATAAAGGTGATACCTCTCCAAAGCCGATTTTATTATCTTCATTATTTTCTAATTTAATAATCCATCCTTTTTTTGATATTAATTGCTTTCTTGAATTAGTAACAGACTTAGCAAGTCTGAAAAAAAAATATTTTTTTTTAAAAAGTATTTTCATTTATTAATTAAATAGTAAATTGAAAAACCTAAAATTAATCCAGTCCCATTAAGTGTTTGGAATTTCACTGCTATAAACTTGCAATTTTTAATTATATCTGGCTTATTGTGAAAATTTTTCAGTAGTTTTATCAGTTTAAAAGCACAAGGTAAGCTAATAAAATAGAGAAGGCAATAATTAGGAATAAATCCTTTCAATATTAAAGATAGTTCTAATATATAAATTAGTGAAATTATTAATGGTATGCAAAATGCACCTATTTTCGTTCCAATTATAACTAAGGGAGATCGTTTACCATGTCTTTTATCCTGATTAATCTGATGAAAATGAGAGCAAAATAATATTAATGTGGTAGCTAATGCAGGCCCTGAACCTATTAATAAAGATTCTTTCCATGGAATCTTGGACAAGTTGTTTGTATGAGGATTGAATGCTAATAATGCCGCTGAGTGCGCTAATGGACCAAATGCTATCCAGCATAAAGGTTCACCCAGCCCATAATAACCTAATCTAAATGGAGGACCCTGATATATATATCCAAGAAAACAACATCCAAGGATTAAGAAAAGAATATTTATATTTGTTGAAAGAGATATAATTGAAATCAATATAAGTCCAATAAATAAAGAGAAATATGCGATTAAATTTAAAACTTTTTTATTTTTAAAAAGATTTACCACTGAATGAAATTTAAATTCATCAATACCTGTCTCTGAATCAAACAAATCATTAGTTAAGTTTTCCCAGAATAAAATTAATATTGATGCAATAGTAAAATAAAATAAATTTCCGAATCTGATTGTATTGAATAAATATAAATTAAAAGCTGCAGAGATAAATATAGGCATTATTGCAACTGAATAAAGAGGCCATTTTAATGCTTGCCACCATAACTGTTTTTTTCTTAAATTCATTTATAAACGACCTATAGAGTAAGCTTATTATTTAATATAGATTATAATTTGAGTTACATTTTTTACTTTATTGAATTGTTTTTAGTTATTTTCAATAAGTGATGAATCATGAAGCAACCTTTTCAGAATTTATAAAAGATCTTTCAATCCAATTAGAGAATACTGGTTTGACTGAAGGATTGTTAAGTATTTGTCTGAATTTGCCAACTATAGATTTAATAGATACTTATAATTATTTCTTTGAGAAATATTCTTTTTCTTCTTTTTGGGAAGAAAATGAAGCGTTGTCCTATATAGCTTTAGATAAATGTAGATATTGCTTTTTTAATGATTTAAATAAGTTTGATCAGGCAAGAGATTTTACCAATAAGATCTTTAATGAAATGATTTTTTTCAATAATCAAGATGACGTAGCTTCTTTATCAAAGGTAATTTATTTTTTTTCTTTCGATAATACTCCTATTGAAATTTTGAAGGCTAATGAGGTGCCTCGTATGGAAGCGATATTGCCTAAATTTCTAATCATCAAAAAATCTGAAAAGTTTTGGTTGAGAGTTAATTATCAATTATATAATTCCTCAAAGACTGAAGATTTAATAAAAGAAATCTGCAGAATAAGAAATCAAATTATTGATATACAAAAGTCTATCAAGATAAAGAGAAAGTTTGATAAAAGTCAAATTCGAAGATTTAATCTTTTATTAGAAAAATCTAATGAAGATATTAGAGAATCTATCGTAAAGGGACTCAATATTATAGATAAAGGTGATATTCAAAAAATTGTTTTATGTAAAAGATTAGATTTCAAAATAAATCAGGCTTTAGATTTAAATTTGATTCTGAAGAATTTCAGATCCAATCTTTCCAATAGTTGTTCATATGTTTGGAAAAGAAATAATGATGATATAACTTTTGGGGCATCACCAGAGAAATTATTTTCTCTTAGTGAGAACATATTAACTTTAGAGGCGATAGCAGGAACTGCTCCCTCTGAGATAGATAATAAATTTCTTCTAAATAGTTATAAGGATAAAATCGAACATGATTTTGTTATTAATTATTTAATTCAGTCTTTGAAATTATTAAATATGAATGAGTATACTCAAGGACCGTTAGAGGTTGTTTCGTTTGGACCTATATCTCATTTATGCACTAAAATAAAATCTATATTTGATGAATGTTGTCCGTTTGACTTGCTTCAGATTCTTCATCCAACCCCAGCTGTTTGTGGCCTCCCAAAAAATGAAGCATTAGATTTCATAGATCATCTAGAATCTTTTTCGCGAGATAACTATGCCGCTCCAATTGGTTGGGTTGATTCTAATGGTAATTCAGATTTTAGAGTAGCAATAAGAGGTGCAAGATATATTGAAGAAAAATTGCAGTTTACAGCTGGTTCTGGTCTTGTAAAAGGGTCAAAAGTCGATTTTGAATTACAAGAAATAAATTTAAAGATCAGAGCTCTTGCTATGCAAGTTTTTCCTAGATAATTGCAATAAGTTTGTTAATTATTTCGTCCGAGATTGACTGGTTGGAGAATTTTTCAATTTCCCTTAGACCCGTTGGACTTGTTACATTTATCTCACTTAGCATTCCATTAATTACGTCAATACCAACAAAGAAAAGACCCTCATTTTTTAATTGCACTGATAATTCCTTACATATAATTTTTTCTTTTTCTGACAAATTTGATTTTTCAGGTTTTCCTCCTAAGGCTAAGTTACTTCGAAAATCTCCTTCTTTGGGAATTCTATTAATAGCCCCTAATGGTTGACCATTAACAATAATAATTCGTTTGTCACCAAAACTAACTTCTGGAATAAATTTCTGCATCATTACTGGTAGTTGCTCTTGGCAGGTTATTAATTCAATCATTGCTCTTATACAAGGAGAATTATTAGTAACACGTATTACTCCTTGGCCGCCTTTGCCTCCTAATGGTTTTACAACGACGTCTTCATTGATTGTGGCAAAATTCATAAGATCATTTATCTTACTTGCTACTAATGTTGGTGCCATTAAGTGGCTAAATCTTAGGGCCCCTAGTTTTTCATTCCATGCTCTCAAAGAGGAGGGTTTGTTAATTACTTTAACTCCCTTTCTTTCGGCAACTTCTAAAAGATGTGTTGCATATAAGTAACCTTCATTTACAGGGGGATCTTTCCTCATCCAGATACAATTAAATTCAGCAAGCGGCAAGCATTCATTTTTTAATATTGATAGCCAAGGATTACTATTTATTTCTTTTGCTGAAGCCCACACTTCATCTCCTCTTGCTTCGAGGTCCTGAGGTGTGCAAATCCAAACATCTATAGATCTCCTTGATGCAGCCTCCATTAATGCTACTGAAGAGTCTTTTTCGGGGTTAATGTTCTTTACTGGATCAATTACAAAAAGAAACTTCATAATTTTTATTTAATTAATAAATCTAGTTTATTCTCATTCTCTAATCTATGAAGTTCATCGCATCCACCAATTCCCTTATCATTTATAAAAATTTGTGGGACTGTTCTTCTTCCATTAGATCTAAGTATCATTTTTTCTCTCGCTTTTTCATCCCCATCAATTTCGTGTTCAATGAACTCGATATTCTTTCTCTTAAGTAGTAATTTAGCCCTTATGCAGAAAGGACAAGATTGCCATGTGTAAATTTCCACTTTTGCCATTTTTAAAATATTATTTACTTAATACTATTAAATCATTTGACTTGTTAAATTATTAGTAATAACTACTAATATATTTTGATTGACATAGCAGACTTTAAGAGAGATCTTGCAGAATTAACTCAACGTTTGATTGAGGTGCAGGATTGTCTTTGACGTTCCAAGACTCAAAGCAAGGCAAAAAGAACTAGAAATTATGGTCTCACAGCCTTCATTTTGGGAAAACCAAAGTGAAGCAAAAAAACAGATGAGGATATTAGATGATGTAAAAGAGCAATTAGGTTTTTTAAATCAGTGGAAAATGTACATATCAGATGCCCAAGCATCCATTGAGCTTTATTCTTTAGAGGCTGACAAAGAATTAATTTCTGAGGCCAATAAAGGTCTGGTTCGCTTAAAAGAAAACCTTGATAGTTGGGAATTGCAGAGATTATTATCTGGAGAATATGATAAAGAAGGAGCTGTCGTAACTATCAATGCTGGTGCAGGTGGAACAGACGCTCAAGATTGGGTTGAAATTATGTTGAGAATGTATAAAAGGTGGGCAGACAATCATTCAATGAAATTAGTTATAGATGATATATCTGAAGGTGAAGAAGCTGGAATTAAAAGTGTGACTTTTGAAATAGATAGTAAATATGCATATGGTTATTTACAAAATGAAAAAGGGACTCATAGGTTAGTGAGGATTTCTCCTTTTAATGCTAATGGAAAGAGACAGACAAGTTTTGCTGGAGTTGAGGTTATGCCTAAATTAGATGAGAATATCTCTTTAGAAATACCTGAAAAAGATTTAGAAATTACAACAAGTAGGTCAGGTGGCGCAGGTGGTCAGAATGTCAATAAAGTTGAAACTGCTGTGCGCGCGACCCATCTCCCAACAGGAATTTCTGTAAGGTGTACTCAGGAAAGATCTCAGTTGCAAAATAAAGAGAAAGCAATATTACTTTTAAAAGCCAAATTGTTAGTAATTGCTAAAGAACAACGTGCTTCAGAAATTGCTGATATCAAAGGTGATATTGTTGAGGCAGCATGGGGCAATCAAATAAGAAATTATGTTTTTCACCCCTACCAAATGGTTAAAGATTTGCGCACAATGAAAGAAACTAATGACTTAGATGGAGTGCTTAACGGTAATCTTGATCAATTTATTCATGAATTGCTAAGGCATAAAATTAATTCTCAACAAAACTTCTAATTTTTATGGAATCTAAAAAAAATAATTTTGAAAAAAAAAGCCCTCCTGCTAGTTTTATTAAATTAGCTATGAAAAATATGGTAAAGAAAGGGAATAAAAGTCTCTCTCATTTCTTTATGACTTTTCTTTTTTTAGTTGGCTTATTGCTTCTGGTCGCAACTCTAGGTAAACCCAATATACCCATACATTAATTATGGATTATGAAGATAATTCAGAATTAAAAGTTGATTTAGTTTTTAAATTCAGTCAATCTATTGAACATTTAAAAACTTCTAATAAGTGTGATTTAATTTTTGATAATTTATTTTGGAAAGATGTTTTTACTAAATGGATCAATTGTGTAATTCATGATAAAAGATCAAGATTTTCTAGTATTCTTAATGGAAGTTCTTTTTCTTTAAGTTTTGAATTTCTAAATAATCTTGAGATTAAACAGTTAAATAAGAAATGGCTTAACAAAGACTTTGCTACTGATGTTTTATCATTTCCAATGATTACTGGGGATTATCAGTTTGCAGACTTAGATTGTATTGAACTTGGAGATTTATTTATTTCATATGAAATGGCATTATCGCAATCTAGAAAGCATAGACACTCCCTTCATGATGAAGTAATTTGGCTCGCAAGTCATGGATTTCTACATTTATTAGGCTGGGATCATCCTGATGAAAAGGATCTACAGAATATGCTAGATTTTCAGGACTATCTAATTTCAATATTAGATTTTAAAAATAAAACAAACGAAAGTTTTTTTTGAATTATGCGAAATAGGAGAAACTTGTATCGTAAAAGAAAGCATTCTTATAGGAAATCCAAAAATGTTTTTTTTAGCTTTAAGTATGCAATCAATGGTTTAATTTATTGTGCTAAAAGTGAAAGAAACTTCAAAATTCAATTATTATCTGCTTTTTTAATTTTACTTATATCTTCTTTATTTGAATTTTCTAATATTGAATACATAATACTTTTTTCGACAATATTTTTAGTTTTAATTCTTGAATTAATTAATACATCAATAGAATCTTTAGTTGATCTTTTAATAGATAAGAAATTTAATAAGTTAGCAAGGATTTCTAAAGATACAGCAGCAACAGCAGTATTTCTAGCTTCTTTAAATTCAATAATTGTTGCTCTATACTTATTTCTTCCTAAAATAAAATTATTATTTACTGATTTATAAAAAATGTTTTTAGTAATAGATAATTATGATAGTTTTACTTATAATCTTGTTCAATATCTAGGAGAATTATCTCTGAATCATCCGATTGCTAAGAATATTATTGTTAAAAGAAACGATCAAATTTCTCTTCAAGAAATAAAAGAAATCAATCCTAATGCTATTTTGCTTTCACCAGGCCCTGGTAATCCTAGTGAAGCAGGCGTATGCCTTGATATTCTGAAAAATATTTCTCGAGACATTCCAACATTAGGTGTTTGTTTAGGTCATCAAGCATTTGCACAAGCATTTGGGGGAAAGGTAATTGTTGGGAAGCAATTAATGCATGGCAAAACATCCAATATTTTTCATGAATCTACCGAATTGTTTAAAGATATTTCAAGTCCATTTTTAGCTACTAGGTATCATAGCTTGATAGTTGATGAATCAAATCTACCTAATTGTTTAGAAATAACAGCACAGACTGAAGATGCAACTATTATGGGCTTAACTCATAAGAAATATAGACATATACAGGGTGTGCAGTTTCATCCTGAAAGTGTTCTAACACAATATGGGCATAAATTAATTAGTAATTTCCTAAATTTAGCAGAAAATGTGTAGTATCATTTAAAGGTTTATGAGCATTTTAAAAATCAAAAAATTCATTGCTTTTTCTTTATTTTCTTTCTTAATGCCAGCAACGGCCTTAGGTGGAGATTTGCTTTTGAAGAGTTTTGGTCATAGTAGTTTTCTAGTCAAAGGAGATGGACAAACTATACTTTTAAATCCTTATGATAATGTTGATTGTGCAAGCCATTTAAGTAAACCATGGAATGTAAAATTTGACTTTATACTCGCAAGCTCCAGATTGGCAGACGAAGGATATAATCCCAATAATAAATTGATGTTTGTAGATCCAGGTTCATATCAATTTAATGAAATCATTTTAAATGGTATAGCCGTTCCTCATGATCGATTTGAGGGTAGAAGATTTGGAATGGCTACAATATGGGTTTGGGAGCAAAGCAATTTAAAGATTGTCCATATGGGAGGCTCTGCAGGGCAATTAGATCTTAATGATAAGATTTTGTTGTCTAATCCCGATATTTTGTTTATTTCAATAGGTGGTGGGGATAAATCTTATAATGGACAAGAAGCTGCAGAGATAGTTAAGGTACTAAATCCTAAGATTGTTATTCCTGTTCATTTCTTATCAGATAAGGAGAATAACCCAACATGTGAATTCTCAAATGCTGATGATTTTTTAGAAAATATGTCTGATTTTAATGTGCAATATGTTGGAAATAGATTTTCCATTAATCCAAATAAAATTGAAAAAGATATAATTTATATATTTAAATAATTATTATTTCTGATCAATTTCACTATATGCATCCCAAAATAATTTCATCTGTTTTTTTGTACCTATACTAACTCTAATAGACCCATCAATTATTTTTTTGCCTTGCATATTTCTTATGAGAATTCCTTTTTGGCGCATTTCATCTTCTAAGAAATTAGGATCCTTATTGGGCCAAATTAAAAAATAATTGCCACTGCAAAAGTGACTCCTAATATCCAAACTATCGAATTTGTCTTTAATCCATATTCTTGCATCTTTTACTTCCTTAATATATTTATCTATATATTCTTTATCACCTAAAGCCGCTATGGTTGCTTTAACAGCAATACTATTAATATCGTAAGGTCCCGTAACTTTTTTTATGGCTTCAATGATTTTCTTATTGCCAAACGCAAAGCCTATCCTTAAACCCGCTAATCCTGCGGTTTTAGATAATGATTGAATAACTATTATATTTTTGTTTTTTTTAAAATCTACTTTATGCAGAAGAGTATCTCCATAGAATTTCTCATATAATTCATCAACTACTAATAGTGATTCTTGATTTTGATTTGCAATATCAATTATTTCTTCAGCCTTTAATAAAGTACCTGTAGGGTTATTTGGGTTGCATATAAAAATTAATTTTGGCTTGTATTTTAAAATATTTTCTTTAAATTCACTTTTTGGGAATAAGAAATCTTTCCCAATGTAAGGACAGTTAATTATTTCCATTCCTCGCATTTCTGCGCAAGGTGAATAGTAACCAAATGTTGGCGAAGTAGTGAGAAATATTTGGTTAGGATCCCCGAAAGAATTAAATATTGCATTTATTGCAGCATCTGCACCATTAAATAATCCGATTTCTTCAATAGGTATTTCCTTCTCTGTATAGTGCTTACTAACAATTTCTTTCAAAATATTGTATTCAGGGTAAATAGATATCTCATTTAATTCAAATGATTGAATGGCTTCAAGTACTCTAGGACTTGGACCTAATGTGTTTTCATTAAAGTCTAGTCTAAGTAAATTTCTTCTGTTTTCTAGCGGCGCAGAATATGCTTTCATAGACAATATTTCTTTTCTTGCATGTGGAAAGTTATTTTTTGGATCTCTTGGGTTCATCACATTCTTTCTAAAGTTTCAATTCCTAGAAGATACAAACTTAATCTTAGGGTTTTTTCAGTTAATGTACATAAGACCATTCTGGAATTCATAGTTTTTGGTTCAGCTTTTAGAATTGGTAATTGGTCATAGAATCTATTAAATATTTGGCAAAGTTCAAAGAGATAATTGCATAGTCGATTTGGCATTAGATCCTTTTCTATTGACATAATGACTTCGTCAAACCTAAGTAATTTCTTTATTAAATTCCATTCTGAATCTTCGTTGAAGTAAATCTTTTCGTTAATTTCTTCTTTTCTGGCATTCTTTATTTTCCTTTTTATACCTGATATTCTAACCAAACTATATAAAATATAAGGAGCAGTATTACCGTTCATTGCTAGCATTTTATCAAAACTAAATTGGTAGTTAGTTATTCTATTTTGACTTAAATCAGCATATTTTACTGATCCTATCCCAATCACATTTGAGGTATTTGCAATGAAATTATCATTTTCTGTTCGTTGCTCTTCAGAAATTCTATTTATTAAATCTTTTTTGGCTCTTTTAACTGATTCTTTAAGCAAGTCTTTTAGTTTAATTGTTTCCCCTTCTCTTGTTTTAAGCTTTTTGCCATCTATTCCCTGAACTAAGCCAAAAGGTACATGCTCAACACTACAATTTTCTGGTATCCATTTTGCTTTTTTTGCTACTTGAAAAACCCCTGCAAAATGATTAGATTGACCTTGATCAGTAACATATATAATTCTTCCTGCTCCATCGCCATTTGGAGGTTCCGAAAATCTATATTTTAAAGCAGCCAGATCAGTTGTAGCATAATTGAATCCCCCATCTTTTTTTTGAATAATCAATGGCAGTTTATCCCCTTCTTTATTGGACATACCATCCAGGAATACGCATTTTGCCCCTTGGTCCTCTACTGAAATATTTTTAAGTTCTAGTTCTTTGACGACTGACTCAAGGTAAGGATTATAAAAAGATTCTCCACGTTCATTTATTTGGATATTGAGAGTACTATAGATTGAATTAAATTCTTTTCTAGATTCACTACAAAGAATTCTCCATGCAGATATTGAAGAAGGATCACCTTTTTGTAATCTAACTACTTCTGCTCTTGCTTTTTTTTGAAATTCTTCCTCATTATCAAATCTTTTTTTAGAAGCCTTATAAAATTCAACAAGATCACCAATGTTGATATTTGCTCTACTTTCAAGGGCTTCTGGATATACATCTTTTAGATGTGTTATTAACATGCCAAATTGAGTTCCCCAGTCTCCAACATGGTTTAATCTAATAACTTCATAACCTCTTATTTCAAATACCCTAGCCAACGAATCACCAATAATTGTTGATCTTAAATGTCCTACATGCATTTCTTTTGCAATATTTGGGCTTGAAAAATCGATAACTATTTTTTTATTTTCTTTATCTACTAGAGATATACCATTCCTTGGACATTTTGTATTTTTAATTAGTTCCTCTAAAAGAATATTTTCACTCAATTTTATATTTATGAATCCTGGGCCAGCTATATCTAATGAACTACAGATTTTAAAAATATTTTTATTTTTTTCTATTAATGAGATGAACTCTTCTGCAATTTGATGAGGATTCTTCTCATAAATTTTCGATAAAATCATACATATATTAGATTGATAATCACCTAAATCTTCTCTTGAAGATTGAGTAATTAGATTCAAACTGAGTTTATTGTAAAGATTATTTTTTTGATTGATCTCGAGGCTTTCCTTAAGAGTATTCTCAAAAATTTTTGTAAGTTTCTGGTATATAGACAGCATAAATATTAAGCGATTTTCATTACTACTTAATTAATATAGCGCATACTCAAATCTATCCAATTACTTTTAGTAATAGGTGCACTTGTAGAAATTAAATCTATTCCATCAATTAAGTATTTATCGATCTCTTCAACTTTAATTCCAGAGACTTCTATTAATACCTCTTTATTATTTTTATTTATGATTTTTTTTAATGATTTTATATTATCTCTTAATATAAGAGGTTCTATTTCATCAAGTAAAATACTATCTGCTCCTGCCAATATTGCCTCCTTTGCTTGATTTATTGTTTCTGCCTCAATAATTATATGAGTTGTAAATGGGGTATTTTTTCTAATCTGTTGTACACAATCTATAAGATTTCCACTCCATGCAATATGATTTTCTTTAATCATTGCCGCATCATATAATCCCATTCTATGATTAATACCCCCTCCGCATGTAAAAGCATATTTTTCTAGTTTTCTTAAGCCAGGAGTTGTTTTTCTGGTATCTACTAAATTAATTTTTGTGCTTCGCAATTTTGATATAATTCTTTTAGTAAAAGTTGATATTCCTGATAAGTGCATTGCAATATTAAGTGTTATTCTTTCTCCAGCTAGAAGGCTTTTAGGGGATCCTTTTAACTCTAGTATTTTTTGATTTCTTGAGAATTCTTGGCCATCTTGAGTAAAGAATTTAATTTCGACATTTTTATCAATTTTATAAAATATTCTTTGGATAATTTCAGTACCGCAGAAAATACCTTTTTCTTTAGCTATCCATTCAGCCATTCCATTTTTTTCTGTAATAATCGATTCTGTTAAATCACCACTACCTAAATCTTCTTCTACCCAAAAATCTATTAATCTTTGGAATAATGGCGAATCCCAGTCCAAGCTAAAATTTAAAATTAAACAAGTTAATTATAATTTACAAGCAACTTATTTACAAAAAAATAACTATTTACTTACCAATGCAGAATTTTGAGAAAATATTGTTTAATAATTGTTCTGTTAATTCTTCACCAGTTAATATTGATATGTTCTTTATTGCTTCCCTCAATTCTATAGAAAGTAAATCGAATGGTAATTTATTAGAAATAATGTAATCAGTATCATCCAAATTGATTAGACAATTTTGAAGATTCATTATTTGTCTATCGTTTAATAATATTTCCATATTATCTGATTCGTTGTTACCACATTTTTGAACAATTTTATTGATTAATTCCTCCTCTCCTTTTTTATCTTTTATGCTCATTAAAGTGCAATTTTCAGGTAAATTGTGATCAATTTTATTTACTAAATCAATCTTGTTAGCGAGGATAGTTATCAATTTATCAATTGGGATTTTATTAATTATCTTAAGATCATCATCATCTAAACCTTTTTGTATATCGAATATATAAATAACATAATCTGCTTCAATCAGCATTTCTAAGCTTTTTTTAATTCCTATTTTTTCAATAATGTCATGAGAATCTCGAATCCCTGCTGTGTCAATAAATTTTATAGGAATATTTTCAAGAGTTAAATTGACTTCAATTATATCTCTAGTAGTTCCAGGTATATCTGTAACTATAGCTTTATTTTGTTTGGCCAACATATTCAGTAGAGAGCTTTTACCCGCATTTGTCTTGCCAATTAATGCTATAGAAATACCATTATGTAAATAAGAATTTCTTTTTGAGTTTTCTATTAGTTTTTTTATCTTTTGTTTTGTTTTGTTTATATCTTTTTCGAATTTTGAGTAATTAAATTCTGTGAAATCCTCATCGAAATCTACTCTTGCTTCAATCTCAGATAGTTGTTCAATTAATTCATTTTTTAAAATATTTATTTGCGTTTTTACTTCTCCCAAAACTCCTTTAAAGGCTAATTCTGCCCCCCTAGTATTTTTGCTATTTATAATCTGATTAATTGATTCTGCTTGAGTTAAATCAATTTTTCCATTTAAAAAAGCTCTTTGGCTAAATTCACCTGGATTTGCTAATCTTACTGTAGGCAGTTTTAAGATTAATTCTAAAATTTGATTAACGATAATTAGGCCACCATGGCAATGTATCTCGACAATATTCTCCCCTGTAAAACTATTAGGTGATTTCATTGCAAAAACTAAGACTTCATCTATTAGTTTTTTTTCATTAGGATCTCTGATGAAACCGTGAAAAATGCGATGAGATTCCCAGGCATATTTTGCTTTGCTTTTAACAATGGTTTTGCATTGATCAATAGCTTCTGATCCTGAAACTCTAATAACTGCTACACCTCCTCTTCCAAAGGCAATAGCTGATGAAATTGCTGCTATTGTATCAACTGTTGGAATTATAGAATTCATCTTTCGCCGAGTAAAATATAATTAGTTAAAATTATGAATTCATTTGATGTGATTTTCAGAATGAAAATAATTAAGTATTTTAATAGTAAAAATATCTTATCATTTTTTAAGAAACATCAAAATAAGTCGCCTTTCTTCAATGCTAAGGGTATTGCAATAGGTGTCTTTAGTGGTTGTTTTCCATTCTTTGGATTTCAAACAATAATTGGTATTATTCTTGCAAAAATATTTAAAGGTAATTTACTTCTAGCAGCTATTTGTACTTGGGTTAGTAACCCTTTTACTTATATTCCTTTGTATTTATTTAATTATAAAGTAGGTTCTTTTTTGATATCAAGTTCATCAATATTAGAGATTAAACCTAGTTTGATTGATAACCAGATTTGGCAAAAAGGGTGGAATTTTACTATGAGTATGTTAATTGGATCTTTTTTTGTTGGTATAAATCTGGCAATTATTACTGGTTTGGGTGGTTATTTTTTTTATAAATATTTTTTAAAAAAAAATTCAAAAATCAATTAATTTAATTTAATTCTTGCGATCTCGATAACATCAGCCATTGATTTAATTTGATCAATTGTTTTATTAAGCTGATTATAGTTTTCGAGTTCAACGCATAGATTAATTATCGCAGGCTTACCTAAAGCTGTTTTGACTGTTGCATCGCTAACATTGATCTCTTTGTCAGATAATCGCAAAAGTATATCTTTAAGTATGCCAACTCTATCTATTACTTCTATACGTAATTGAACTGGGAATTTATTTTTTTCTTGTTTATTATATTCATTCCAGCTAACAGGTAATCTTCGTTCTATTGGAATAGGATTTATATTTTCGCAATCTTGTCTGTGGATTGTAATTCCATGATTTCCAAGAGAAACTGCACCAATAATTTCTTCACCAGGAAGAGGGGTACAGCATTTACCAAATCTATAATCAAGACCCTCTATTCCAGCAATTGGTGATTTTTGAATTAATTTTTCCTTAAATTTAGAGGTTTTAGTTTGCTCTTTGATGCTTTTTGCTATTTCTACATCATTTAAGTTATTTGTATCTTCCGTTTGAATTCTTACTTCTTCTCTTAATCTATTTATAACTTGATGAAGTGTTAAACCACCATAACCAAGAGAAGATAATACATCTTCAGTACTTTTTAAATTACATCTTTGAGCTACCTTCTTCATTGATTCGCTTGACATCAAAGTATCAAATCCATTTTTGCCAACTTCTTTCTCTAGTAATTCTCTTCCACGTTTAATAGTTTCTTCTCTATGACTTTTTTTGTACCATTGTCTTATTCTGTTTTTTGCTGTCGGTGTTACAGCAAAATTTAGCCAATCTAGGCTAGGTTTAGAATTGTTGCTAGTAAGTATCTCAACAAAATCGCCATTTTTTAACAAAGTTGATAATGGTGATAGTTTTTCGTTAATCCTTATACCATTGCAGTGGTTACCTACTTCAGAATGAATTCTATAAGCAAAGTCGATTGCTGTGGAACCTTTTCTAAGGCTAACAACATCTCCTTTAGGAGTTATTACAAAAACTTCCTCATCAAATAAATCTTCTTTGATTGATGCTAAATAATCGCTGTGATCTTTTTCATTTCCTTCTTGTTGCCATTCCACTAGTTGTCTAAGCCAATTAAATCTTTCTGTATTTCCTGTAATTGGTGAGCCTCCTTCTTTATATTTCCAATGAGCGGCTATGCCAAACTCGGCTACTTGATGCATGGCTGAAGTTCTTATTTGTACTTCAATAGGTCTATGTCTGCCTATTACAGAAGTGTGGAGTGATTGGTAACCATTTGCTTTCGGAAGCCCTATATAGTCTTTGAATCTTCCAGGAATAGGCTTAAATGTGTCATGAACAACTGCCAATGCTCTGTAACAGGAGTCACTATTTTTAACGATAATTCTAAGAGCTGCAACATCATAAATTTCATTAAATTGTTTTTGTTGCCTGACCATCTTGCTCCATATCCCATAAAGATGTTTAGGTCTTCCAGTAATTTCAAAATCGGTTAGCCCTGAATTCAGTAATTTTTCTTTAATTAAATTTAGAGTGACATTCAATCTCTTTTCTCTATCGCTTCTTTTAATAGCAATTTGATTCTTTAAATTTTCATAATCGTCAGCTTCAAGAAATTTAAAAGCAAGATCCTCTAATTCCCATTTAAATCTATTAATTCCCAATCTATTTGCTAATGGCGCATAAATTTCCCTTGTCTCACGTGCGATGCGTTTTTTCCTTTCAGAATTAAGCCACTCTATAGTCCTCATATTGTGGAGTCTATCGGCAAGCTTTACAAGAACTACTCTTATATCTCTAGACATAGCCAGAAACATCTTTCTTAGGTTTTCAGCTTGAGCTTCTGTTCTATTTGTGAAATGTATACCACCTAGTTTTGTAACGCCTTCGACTAATATTTTTACTTCAGTACCAAAATCTTTTTCAATTTCTGATAGAGGAACTCCTGTATCTTCGACAACATCGTGCAACAAGCCAGCTGCAATAACTGATGGACTTGCGCCTATTTCTTTTAAAAGATCAGCCACAGCAACAGGATGTATTATGTAGGGTTCTCCACTTGCTCTTAGTTGTCCACTATGTGCGTTAAAAGCTAGATGAAAAGCTTTAACTATTTTCTCACTCTCGGAATCATTGTTTATGGTGATTTCTTGTGAGTTTTTTAAATAATCTTCTAGCCAACCAGGAATAAATATGCCGTATTCATGTGATTTACTTCCATATTGATTAATTTTAGGCACAATAGTTTTTGAAACCTTTTGGTTGTCTTTTTTGTTTGAATTTGATTCCGCTTCAAACATATGAAATCACCTTTTATTTATTTTATTGAGTATTAGTAAACTATGCTACATAAATGATGAAAATCAATTCAAGAAAAATTGTTCAAGTCAAAAATCTAACTGTTAGATATTCGGCTCAGGAGAAAGCAGTGCTAAATAATCTGCAAATTGATATAGAAAAGGGTAATCATTTAGCAATAATAGGTGCCTCGGGATGTGGAAAAAGTACATTTGCTAAATCTTTAGTTCAGATGTTGCCTTTAAATACAATGTGTGATGGTCAAATTTTAATAAATGGTAAAGATCCTACTTTATTAAATCAAAGAGAATTGCAGATCTTTAGGAGAAATTCTTTTGGTTATATATATCAAGATGCAATAAAAAAGTTGAATCCCCTTATGACTATTGGCGAGCATCTAACTGAGTTATTGCAGTTACATTTTGAGATAAAATCTAGGGTTTTAATTACAAGAATGCTTGAGGAAATATTAGATAAAGTTGGGCTTGATCCTAAAAGATCTAATTCGTATCCTCATGAATTTAGTGGAGGAATGAGACAAAGAGTATCCATCGCAATGGCTTTAGCTTTAAAGCCACCTTTACTCATTGCAGATGAACCTACTACTAGTCTTGATACCTGCTCAAGTTTCGTAATTATGAATCAACTCTTATCTTTATGCAAAGAATATGGAAGTACTCTTATTTTAATAAGTCATGATATTAGTCTTGCCAAGAAATGGTGCAAAAAACTAGCAATTATTGATCAAGGTATCATTCAAGAGCAAGGTGAAATAGAAAATATTTTTAAGAAACCAGTCTCTAGGATGGGCAAAATATTAGTTAAGGCTTCTTCAACAGATTTAATAAAAAATTCCCCTAGTGATAAGGCTCCAAAAAAAATAATTTTAGAGGTTCATAACTTAAGATATTGGTATAAATTAAATTATTCATTAATCCATCCGCAGTGGAATAAAGCTCTTAATGAGGTCAGTTTTAATTTATACGAAAAGGAAATACTTGGAATAGTTGGCATCTCCGGATGCGGCAAGAGTACTTTAAGTAGAGTTTTAAGTGGATTAATAAAATCGCGAGGGGGCTATTTTCATATAAAAAATAATCCAAATGAGATGCTTGAAAGGAAAACTATTTTAAATGCAAAAAGTATACAAATGATTTTTCAAGATCCTTTCTCAAGTTTAAATCCCATGATGAATATAAAACAAATATTAGAAGACATTTGTTTGATACATAAAATTACAAACAAAAATAAAATTCTCAAATTAATTAAAACAACATTATCAAGTTTAAATCTACCGACTGATAATAAGTTTATGAATTCTTATCCGAGTAATCTATCAGGAGGACAATTACAAAGAATCGCAATGGCTAGAGCTCTATTAATAAAACCGAGAATCTTAATTTGTGATGAAAGTGTGAATATGTTAGATGCCTATGTAAAAATTGAAATTCTTTGCCTTTTAAAAGATATCCAGAAAAAAATGAATTTATCAATAATTTTTATAACTCATGATTTAGGCCTGGCAAATAAATTTTGCGATAGGTTAATTGTGATGGATAAGGGTAAGGTTGTTGAATCTGGTTGCCCACTTCAAATATTTAATTCTCCGCAACATAGTACTACAAAAAAACTCATAAATAGCTCATTAAATATTTAAATTCTTTTCTTAATAACTTTAATAAGCTTTTGTAATTCAGGGGGCATCTCAGCTTCGAAAATCATCTCATTACCTTTTATAGGATGAATTAGACCTAACTTATTAGCATGTAACGCTTGTCCGTTTAAAGAGCAAGGGATCTTTCTACATCTTCCATAAAGAGGATCTCCCACTATTGGATGATTTATATGCGAACAATGAACTCTAATTTGATGAGTCCTGCCGGTATCAAGCTTAAAGCTAATTAATGAATAATTTCCAAAATTTTCAATGAACTTCCAATGCGTGCATGCATATCTTCCTGATTCATTTTTAACTACTGCATATTTTTTTCTATTTGAGGGATGTCTACCAATATTGCCAACAATTGTACCTTCTGATTTTTGAGGTACTCCATGTACTATTGCTAAATAATTTCTTGATGCAATTTTATTTTTAATTTGAAGTTGAAGATTAACTAATGATTCTTGACTTTTTGCTACAACCATACAACCAGATGTATCTTTATCTAGTCTATGTACAATTCCTGGTCTTAATTTTCCATTAATACCAGGAAGATTTTTGCAATGAGCCAATAATCCATTGACTAAGGTTCCTGTTTTGTGGCCTGGTGCGGGATGTACAGTTAAACCTGAAGGTTTATTGACCACAATAATATGCTCATCTTCAAATAAGATATCTAAATTCATTTTCTCAGGACTTAGATAAGGTAATGGTTCCGGAGGTGGTAACCATAGTTGAACATTATCATCTTTTTTTAAAGGTGTTTTAGCTTTGGCTCTTTTATAATTGATAAGTACAAGACCTGAATTGATTAAATTCTGTATACTTGACCTACTTTGTTCTGTTCTCTGACTTACTAACCATCTATCTAAGCGCATTGGAAGAGGATGGTTATATGTGATTTCAATTAGCTCCCCTTCTCCAACTCCAAAAGGCTCTTCATTTGGCAGGTTCATTCTGGCACCTCAAGAGATATTTTACCTAACATTTGATTCCTGAAATCTTCTAATAGTTTATGAGCCATTCTCCTACTGTCACCCGAAGTATGTTTTTCTGCAGTATCTAAAATCCATTGTTCCGGACTGCCTATTGCATCCATTAAATTTATACCATATCTATCTGTGAATTTTTTTATTGAGATGTTCGCATTTTTATTCTCATACAAAGAAAAAATTATTTTTAAGAATGCAATTGCTACGCTCTCTACATCATAACCAGCTTCACCAATGTCATCGCATATTGCAAGATTAAGTGCGGATTTTTGATCTTCTAGATTTGGAGGAATAACCCCAGGGGCATCTAATAAATCTATACCATTTTCCAATCTTATCCATCTTAGGCTTCTTGTAACTCCAGCCTTTCTTGCACTTTCAACTACTTTCTTATTTGCTATTCTATTTATCAATGCTGACTTTCCTACATTTGGGAATCCTAATGTTAAAGCTCTTATAGCCCTTGGCTTCATGCCTCTAGAAATTCTTCTTTCGTCTATTGATGCTCGAGCAATCTTTGCGGATTGACATATTTCTTTGATACCTGATCCTTCTTTTGCATTGCACCAAAGTACTTGTGAATCTGCCCTGGTGAACCAATTATCCCAAGCTTCTAAAGTGCTTTTAGAAATCATATCAGCTTTATTGATTACTAGAATATGCTTTTTATTTTCTAGCCATTTATTTAAGTGTCGATGCCCAGTTGAGAGAGGAATCCTAGCATCTCTTACTTCGATTATTAGATCAACTCTGTTGATGATTTCAGATAATTTCTTTTCTGCTTTTGCAATATGGCCTGGATACCATTGTATTCTGGGTATTTCCACAAAATTGAATTAGATTAAATGTTCAAGTTTTCAAACTTGATAAATATCAGCATATCTTATTCAATAATATACTAAATTTCTTTTTCTATAAGAAAACTTCTTGGGTTGTATAGGTTTAAATTTTTAAATTTTATTAAGTACTAAGTAATAGTTAATGCATATGCACCCAATCGTCCTTAAAAATCGTTAGGGTCTCAAGGTTGACTATGTAGTATTCATGACAAAATTATCACTTTCAAGTTTAAAGAAATCTGAGTTAGAATCAAAAAAAGTTTTAGTAAGAGTAGACTTTAATGTTCCACTTGATGAAAGTGGGCAAATTACTGACGATACAAGAATCAAAGCGGCGATACCAACTATAAGCTATCTCATTGATAATTCAGCCAAAATAATTTTGGCTGCTCATTTTGGACGACCAAAAGGTAAAGTAAATGAAAAAATGAGACTTACACCTGTTGCTGAAAGGTTAAGTTCTATTCTTAACAAACCAGTAAAATTATCCAATAACTGTGTTGGTGAAGAAGCCCTTTCTTTATCTAATAGTCTAATGGATGGAGATGTTTTATTACTCGAAAATGTACGTTTTCATGAAGAGGAAGAAAAAAATAACTCTCAATTTGCCAAGAGTCTAGCTGCCCACGCTGACATGTACGTAAATGATGCCTTTGGCGCAGCGCATAGAGCGCATGCTTCAACCGAAGGGGTTACTAAATTCTTGAGTCCATCTGTTGCAGGTTTCTTACTTGAGAAAGAGCTTAAATATCTTCAGGGAGCAATAGATGCCCCCAAAAGACCGCTTGCTGCTATTGTTGGGGGATCTAAAGTAAGTAGTAAAATAGGAGTATTAGACTCTTTGTTGGATAAATGTGACAAGATAATAATTGGTGGTGGGATGATTTTTACTTTTTATAAAGCAAGAGGTCTGGATGTTGGTAAAAGTCTTGTGGAAGAAGATAAGCTTGAGCTGGCAAGAAACTTAGAAACTAAAGCAAAAAATAAGGGCGTACAACTTCTTCTGCCTACAGATGTTGTACTTGCAGATAGTTTTTCTCCAAATGCAGTTAGCAAGGTTTGCTCTATTGACTCCATCAATGGTGACTGGATGGGCCTTGATATTGGACCTGAATCTATTGCAACATTTCAAGAAGCACTAAAAGACTGTAAGACAATAATTTGGAATGGCCCAATGGGTGTTTTTGAATTTGATAAGTTCGCACAAGGGACGAATGCTATTGCTCAAACTTTAGCCCAGTTAAGCAATTCTTCTGATACTTGCACCATTATTGGAGGTGGTGATTCTGTTGCCGCAGTAGAGAAAGCAGGATTAGCTGATAAGATGTCACACATATCTACTGGTGGGGGAGCTAGTCTTGAGCTTCTTGAAGGAAAAGTTCTGCCAGGAGTAGCATCATTAGATAATTTATAATTCGTCAGTAATTTCTACTGTTTTTGTAAATGATATAATTCCTTCTTTATGAGCAATAACTCCTGTCCAAACTTGATAACCAGGCTGACTACTAGCACGAGTTGTTTTGAAAATGCCTCCCGCAAGCAAAGGCTCTAAAACAATATTTTGATCAAATAAGTTATTTTCATTATGTGCCATTAAACCACCAGCGTATATTTCTGAACCAAGAGGTGGATTGATAATGATATCAAGATAATAATTTGAACCTGATAAAACTTTGTTGGGAATGTCAATATTAATATCTATAAAGTCTTTATCATTTCTTATTGTAGTTAGGTCATTCTTTATTATACCACCAGAAATTTTTCCATTTATTAACTGGAAGTAATAGTCGAAATTTGATTCTAAATAGAATTTTTCTCCATTAACTAATTTTGTACCAGTTAATTTTACTGTTATGAAATTGTCTTTTTCTTCTGTATTTTTATTAGTAATTTCCCATTCTAAATTTTGGAAATCCTCAGTGAAATCAAGAAATTGATTTTGAATTAGTATTAAGTTATCCTCATTAAAAAAATTACTTAATTGGTTAAGCTTTTTTTCATTAAGAGTATTCTCAAGATTGGCAAAAAGATCTTGAGTTTCGATTTCACTAATTGCAAATTTTGGATTTATTAGATAGAAAAAGATGAAAACTAAAAAACTAACGAATTGAAAAGGTTTAAATTTTGACATTATCTTTCCCAATCTATTTATCATAGTAAAATTAATGTTCTATGTCTAAAAAGAAAAATAATTTATTAATCGCGGCAAGTGGAACAGGGGGCCATATTTTCCCTGCTTTATCAATTGCAGAGGATATTGAAAAAAAATGGAATATCTCTTGGCTTGGAGTTGAGCAAAGATGTGAGAGTGAGCTAGTGCCAAAGAAATATCATTTATTTAGACTGAAAGTTAAAGCCCCAACAAAGAAAAATATTTTCTTATCTTTCCAATATTTAAAAGTTATATTATCGACCTTAAGTGTTGTTCGAATAATTTTAAAAGAGCGGATCAATCTTGTCTTTACAACTGGAGGATACATTTCCGCTCCAGCTATTCTTGCTTCTAAAATATTAGGGGTTCCAATCATCCTCCATGAATCTAATTTAGTTCCTGGAACTGTTACAAAATATTTTGGAAGTATGTGCAATTATATATTGACTGGCTTTTCAGAAACGATTGGTTTTTTGAACTCAAATAAAGGTGTTTATACTGGGACGCCATTAAGAGATCAATTTTACTTTAGGCATAAACTTCCCGACTGGGTTCCTGTGAGTAGTAAACCATTAGTTCTAGTTATGGGCGGTAGTCAAGGCGCAAAAGGGGTC
>CAJWWR010000004.1 GCA_913048245.1 uncultured Prochlorococcus sp.
CACAACCTAAAAAACGTTGATTTATCTATTCCAAGAAATCAATTGGTTGTTTTTACTGGTGTTAGTGGAAGTGGTAAAAGTTCTTTAGCTTTTGATACTATTTTTGCTGAAGGACAAAGACGATATGTTGAAAGTCTTTCCGCTTATGCAAGACAATTTTTAGGACAAGTTGACAAGCCTGATGTAGATAATATAGAGGGTTTATCACCTGCCATATCAATTGATCAAAAGTCAACCAGCCATAATCCTCGATCAACAGTTGGCACAGTAACTGAAATACAAGATTATTTAAGACTTCTTTTCGGGCGTGCCGGAGAACCGCATTGTCATCATTGCAATAGAAAAATTAGTCCTCAAACTATTGATGAAATGGTTGATCAGATATTGTTATTACCAGAGGGAACTAGGTATCAAATTCTTGCTCCTGTAGTTAGGGGAAAGAAAGGTACACATACAAAATTAATTAATAGTCTCGCTTCGGAAGGTTTTGCTAGAGTAAGAATCAATGGTGAAGTCAGAGAGTTAGCTGACAGTATTGAATTAGATAAAAATCATACTCATAGCATAGAAGTTGTAGTTGATAGATTGATAGCTAGGGAAGGAATTCAAGAAAGGTTGAATGATTCTCTAAGAACTGCACTCAAAAGAGGTGATGGTTTATCAATAATCGAAGTTGTACCAAAAAAAGGCGAAAGTTTACCGGAGAATATCAGTAGAGAAAAGCTGTACTCGGAAAACTTTGCTTGCCCTGAGCATGGTTCAATTATTGAGGAACTTTCACCGCGATTATTTTCTTTTAATAGTCCTTATGGAGCATGTCCTGATTGTCATGGGATAGGCTTTTTAAAGAAATTTACTTTTGAAAGAGTTGTTCCTGATACATCTTTGCCTGTTTATGCCGCTGTTGCTCCATGGAGCGAAAAAGATAATACATACTATTTTTCTCTTTTGTTTTCTGTTGGTAAGGCTTATGGCTTTGAATTGAAAACACCTTGGAACAAATTAACTGAATTACAGCAAAAAGTTTTATTGACAGGCTCTGAAAAACCAATTCTTATTCAATCAGATAGTAGATTTAATAATTCGCCAGGATTTGAGAGACCTTTTGAAGGTATTTTGAATATTCTTGAACGTCAATATAAAGAGGCTAATGGAGAATCTGTAAGGCAGAAGTTAGAAAAATTTCTTGAATTGGTTCCTTGTAAAACTTGTAACGGAAAAAGGCTACGTCCTGAAGCTTTAGCAGTAAAAGTTGGTCCATATTCTATTACTGACTTAACTTCTATAAGTGTTTACGAAACTCTTTCGCATGTTGAGAAGATAATGGGCTTAGATAATAAAATTGAAAATAATATCATACTTTCACAGAGACAAAAGCAAATTGGTGAATTAGTTTTAAAAGAAATTAGACTTAGACTGAAATTCTTAATAGATGTTGGCTTAGATTACCTTACCCTAGATAGACCAGCAATGACTTTATCTGGTGGTGAAGCTCAAAGAATAAGGCTTGCAACTCAAATTGGTGCAGGTTTAACAGGTGTTCTTTATGTCCTTGACGAGCCAAGTATTGGTTTACATCAAAGAGATAATGATAGGTTACTTAAAACATTAAAGAAATTAAGAGATCTAGGAAATACATTAGTTGTTGTAGAACACGATGAAGACACTATGAAAGCAGCTGATTATATTGTGGATATAGGTCCTGGAGCAGGTGTTTATGGTGGTGAGATTATTGCAAAAGGCTCGTTTGAGGATGTTTTAAAATCGGAAAAATCATTAACAGGAGCTTATTTGAGTGGAAAGAAAGTAATACCTACTCCTTCTAAAAGAAGATCTGCGGTAAAGAAAAGTTTAATTTTAAATAATTGTAGTAAAAATAATCTGAAAAATATTTCAGTGGACTTTCCTCTTGGCAGACTTGTTGCAATAACAGGTGTTAGCGGAAGCGGTAAGAGTACGCTTGTTAATGAACTTTTACATCCGGCGCTATCCCACTCTCTTGGGTTAAAAGTCCCTTTCCCTAAAGGTGTCAAAGAATTAAAAGGAATTAAAGCTATTGATAAAGTAATCGTTATTGATCAATCTCCTATTGGCCGTACTCCACGATCTAATCCCGCTACATACACTGGTGCTTTTGATCCAATTAGACAAGTTTTTGCCGCTACTGTTGAAGCAAAGGCGAGGGGTTATCAAGCGGGACAATTTAGCTTTAATGTCAAAGGAGGTAGATGCGAGGCTTGTAGAGGTCAAGGAGTCAATATTATTGAAATGAATTTTTTACCAGATGTTTATGTTCAATGTGATGTTTGTAAAGGAGCAAGATTTAATAGAGAGACATTACAAGCCAAATATAAAGGACATACAATTTCTGATGTGTTAGAGATGACTGTTGAACAAGCTGCTGATGTTTTTTCTGCAATTCCTCAAGCAGCTGAAAGATTATCTACGCTAGTGGATGTAGGCTTGGGTTATGTAAAGTTAGGGCAGCCTGCTCCAACTTTATCCGGAGGTGAGGCCCAAAGAGTTAAATTAGCTACAGAGCTTTCTAAGCGAGCTACTGGTAAAACTCTTTATTTGATTGATGAGCCTACTACTGGATTAAGCTTTTTTGATGTTCATAAACTTATGGACGTTATACAAAGGTTGGTTGATAAAGGTAATTCGGTTATTGTTATTGAGCACAATTTAGATGTTATTAGATGTTCTGATTGGATTATTGATTTAGGTCCGGATGGTGGCGATAAAGGTGGTGAGATAATTGTCGAAGGAACTCCCGAAGATGTAGCTAAGCATCCTTTCAGTCACACGGCTAGATATCTTAAAGAAGTTTTATCTTAGAATATGTTGTAATTCTTAGTATTTTTGTTTTTCTGCTCTATAAATTTCACCTAAAATTTTCTTGAAATCCCTTATCAGCAATAAGATTTTTTATATATTTAAATTTTTGGCTGCATAATCATAAGCCTTTCTTAAGATTTCATGCCAAAAGTTCGATTACAAATAAACCTAATGCAATGAAACTGTAAATGGGTTTTAAAATTTTACATTTACATCTTCATGGTCTGATTCGCTCTAGTAAACTCGAGCTTGGAAGAGATCCTGATACGGGAGGACAAACTCAATATGTTCTTGAGTTGGTGAAAAGCTTAGCAAATATCTCTCAAGTAGAAAGAGTTGATTTAGCTACTAGGTTAATTGAGGATAAGAAAGTTGATGATATTTATTCTGTACCAAATGAATTTATTGAATTAGGAGCTAGAATTCGTCGGTTTAAATTTGGTCCTGAAAAATATTTAAGAAAAGAATTGTTGTGGCCCTACTTGGATGAATTAATTGATAAACTAAGCGATTTTTATGGTAGATCAAATAATAAACCTGATTGGATTCATGCGCATTACGCAGATGCAGGCTATGTTGGTGTTCGCCTCAGTAAAATTCTTAACGTTCCTTTGGTATTTACCGGTCACTCTTTAGGGAGAGAAAAAAAGAGAAAATTACTTGAATCAGGATTAAATCTTCAGCAAATTGAAAAAACATATTTTATTAGTAAAAGAATTTCAGCAGAGGAAGAAGCTCTGGAAACTGCGGCTATGGTTGTTACCAGCACTAAACAAGAAATAGAGCATCAATACTCTGATTATCATCACTTTAATGTTTCAAAGGCAAAAGTGATCCCTCCTGGAGTTGATCATAAGAAATTTCACCATGTACACTCCACGACAGAGACAAGTGATATTGATAACATGCTCCAACCTTTTTTATCTAATATTTCTAAACCTCCTATTTTAGCAATTTCACGGGCAGTAAGGAGAAAAAATATACCTTTTCTTGTTGAAGCTTATGGAAAATCTGAAAAATTAAAACAAACTACTAATCTTATTCTGATACTTGGATGTAGAGAAAATCTGTCTAGATTAGATTCCCAGCAAAGAGATGTTTTTCAACAAATTTTTGAACTTGTAGATAAATATAATTTATATGGTAAAGTTGCATATCCTAAAAAACATCAAGCTTCTCAGATTCCTTCAATTTATAGATGGGCTGCTAGCAGAGGGGGGGTTTTTGTAAATCCAGCATTAACAGAGCCATTTGGTTTAACTTTGTTAGAAGCTGCCGCTTGTGGGTTACCTATGATTGCAACTGATGATGGAGGACCTAGAGAAATAAAAAATAAATGTGAAAACGGTAATTTAGTTGATGTGACTAATTTGAATAGTTTTAAGGCTGCTCTTGAAAATGCTTTTTTGAGCAAGAATCAATGGAAATTATGGAGTCGTAATGGTATAGAAGCTGTAACTAGAAACTTTACCTGGGGCAATCATGTAAGGCAGTATTTGATGCACTTCGTACAGAATTGCCAAGAAGTTCAACATTTATCTTCATCAAGTCTTAAACTTAATTGCTTGAAAGGTAATTCTTCACTAATAAAGCCACATTCATCAAAAACTGCTGGATCAGAGTGGATTATCAATTGACCTTGATTAGAATTTTTTAATTCGAAACCTTTCTTTGAAAGTCTTTTCATTAAGTTTGCAGTTTCCTCGAATCTATATGCCATTGCTTCAAGACTTGAACAATCACTTGTTAATCCTTTATCTTCCCAAGTAAAGAAAGCCATTTTTAAAAATGCATTTTTAAAACTATAACTAAAATTACTAACATTGTGTTTACTATCCAAAAAATATCAACAATTTTTTTTTCTTTGATTCCTTTTAATTCATAATGATGATGTAAAGGAGACATAAGAAAAAGTCTCTTACCTTGAAGGAAAAACCTTTTTGTAATTTTGAAATAGCTTACCTGACAAATTACTGATAATGTTTCGATTATAAAAATGCCACACATTACTAAAGTTGTATAAAAACTATTAGTTAAGACAGAAATCAATCCAATAATTGCTCCTAGACTTAAAGAGCCCGTATCGCCTAAAAATATTTTTGCAGGAAACTTATTATATTTTAGAAACCCTAAACATAGACCACACATTGAAAAACTAATCATGATATAAACCATTAAATTTTCATCATTTCGCAGTAGCAATTCTGTTCCAAGTCCACAAAATGTTAATGCGCTACAACCCGCTGCAAGTCCATCAAGTCCATCCGTTAAATTTACAGCATTGCTTAGGCCTACAATTAGTAAAAATATTATTGTTAATAGTATTGATTGTTCAAAGAAGGTATCATTGAGAGTCTTTAGATTGAAGTTTAAAATATCATTGTTTTTTAAACTAAATATAAATAATGTTGCAATTAATGATTGAGGAATGAACTTTTGTAGTGCGCTTAAACCTTGATTGCTTTTTTTTTGGAAACTTAAAAGATCATCAATTAATCCAATTAAAAAGTAACCTAAAACGGAAAAAAATAAAATTAATTTTAATAGTAATGAAGGAAAATCAATCAATAATACTATCAGTAAAAACAGAGGGATAATTAGGGTCCCTCCCATAGTTGGAGTAGTTTTTTTTTCTGAGTGTTTCGGAAGAATTTCTTTTTGAATATTCTGAAATAGGTTTAGTTTGGTAATTAAATAGATACCAAATTTAGTTGAATAAATTGAGGCTAATAAAGATAGACAAAATATTATAAAAATAGAATAATTGCTTATATATAACGATCCAATTAATATTGTAGTTGAGATAAAAAATACTAAAAGTTTAAAGCTTTGGTTTCTAATCTTCCCAATCATCTTCTATGGTATCTTCGTCTACTTTATAGTCTTCTTTTTCACCCATGAGTGCTGATAATTCTTCTTCTTCAATTGTACTGATCTCTTGGGATTCATTTGCTTCTTCAGTAACTAGTCTTCCAGTATTTTCAAGCCAAGAAAGTAAATCTGGTTCTTCTCGTAATGGCAACACAGGAGCAGCATCGTCTCTGTTGTAACATGTTAAAGCAGGATTAATTTCAGAAATTTCTTCAAGTCTTCCTTTTAATTTATCTGATGTCATTAGAAAATATATCCTTATACTAAGATAATACATATCGCGTAATTTTTAAATCCTTTGTTTGATAAAAATAATTTAAAAATAATTTTGATAGCCCCAATAACTATACTAATATCTGTTTTCCTAAAGATATTTGCAGAAATTTATCCTAATCAATTATTAATAAATAATTATGTGGTTTTATCTTTGGTTTTTGGTCCTGCCCTTATAGTTACAATATTATTAGTTACTAAAAGAAACTGAAATCTAAATTCATTTAATTTCAGTTTAATATTATTTTTCAGGAGAGAACCAGATGCCTAAGGTAAAAAAGGTTGTTCTTGCTTATTCAGGTGGAGTGGATACAAGTATTTGTATACCCTTCTTAAAAGAGAAGTACGGAGTTTCTGAAGTTATTACTTTTGTGGCTGATTTGGGACAGGGGGATGACCTTGAAAAAATAAGTGATAAAGCTTTGAAATCTGGAGCTTCACAATCAATAGTTGGTAAACTTGTGGAACCTTTTGTTGATAGATATGCGTTTCCAGCAATTAGAGCAAATGCCTTGTACTCTGATAAATATCCATTATCTACAGCTTTGGCTAGACCTTTGATTGCAGAAAGTTTAGTGGCTAACGCAAGGAAGTTCGATGCAGATGCCGTAGCACATGGTTGTACTGGGAAAGGAAATGATCAAGTAAGGTTTGATTTGGCAATAAATGCTTTAGGTCCTGATTTGAGAATTATTACTCCTGCGAGAGAGTGGAATATGAGCAGAGAAGAGGCGATTGCGTATGGAGAAAGATTTGGAATTCCCGCTCCTGTCTCTAAAAAATCTCCATATTCTATTGATGTTAATTTATTAGGAAGAAGTATTGAAGCTGGATTTTTGGAGGACCCTTTTTTGGCGCCTGAAGAAGATGTTTTTGAAATGACAAGTTCAATTGAATCTGCTCCAAATAAACCTGAAGAAATAGAAATAGAATTTAGAAATGGATTTCCTGTAGCGATAGACAATGAATATTTAAAACCTGTTGAGCTAATAAAGAAGGCTAATCATCTTGCTGGAAAACATGGATTTGGCAGGATAGATATGATCGAAGACAGGGTGGTTGGTATCAAAAGTAGAGAAATATATGAAACCCCTGGTATTTTGCTACTTATTAAAGCTCATCAAGAATTAGAGAGTCTAACTTTAAGTCCTGATGTAATTGACTTTAAAAATTTAATTGATAAAAAATGGTCTAGATTAGTTTATCAAGGATTCTGGTTTGGACCTCTAAAAAATGCACTAGATTGTTTTATAAATGCTACCCAAGAAACTGTTACTGGAACAGTCAAGATAAAGCTTTTCAAAGGTAATGCAATCATAGTAGGAAGGTCATCTAAAAATAATTCTTTATATCGTGAAGATCTAGCTACTTACAGTCATAATGATACGTTTAATCATCGCAGTGCTGAGGGATTTATATATATGTGGGGTATGTCAAATAAAATATGGGCTGAAGCAAACATTGATTCAAGTAAAGAAAAATAATTGATTAAGATTAATTTTCTGTAGTTACTAATTCTTCATTTTTTGGTTCATTATTCTCCTCTTTAATTTCTTTGTTGGCTTCAGTTTTTTTATCATCTGAATCTATGTTT
This sequence comes from uncultured Prochlorococcus sp., assembly GCA_913048245.1. Taxonomy (GTDB): domain Bacteria; phylum Cyanobacteriota; class Cyanobacteriia; order PCC-6307; family Cyanobiaceae; genus Prochlorococcus_A. The sequence continues at coordinate 7,577 of CAJWWR010000004.1, forward strand.
GTTTCGCTTGATTGATTATTATTTTTTCCTGATGTTCTGGGTGTTGGAAGAGGACCATCTTGCTTTACTGTCATGAATCTAATTACGTCATCACTTAATCGCATTGCCTTTTCAAATTTGGCAATATGTTGTCCATCACCAACATGGCTAAGTTGAACATAAATACCTTCTCTGTGTTTAGTAATCTGATAAGCCAATCTTCTTTTTCCTCTCATTTGGCTATCAAGTACTTTACCCCCTAATTCACCTAGGAGTTTATTGTATTTATCAATATGTTTATTTACTTCTTCTTCTGCAATATCCGGACGAAGGATATACATTGTTTCATAGTAAGGTTGATGAGTAGTCATAATTTTCAGACGAGGTCTAAATGGCTCAAGGGTATTAATGAGCGTCCGTGTTATTAAGAATACATTATCAAGGGTGTAATTAAAAAAATTTCTATAAAAAATTGGTTAATGAATCTCTCATTACATCAGTAGGTATTGCTAATCCATTTGTCCAATATGATAGAGATTTAGCTCCTTGAGCTATTAACATTTCTGAACCATCAATGACTGGACAGCCTTTATTGGCTGACATTTTTAAAAGATATGTTCGTTTAGGATTGTAAATCAAATCATATACGATAGTTTCTTTTTTCAGCAATCTCCAAAAGTTTTCTCCAAATGGTAGTGTTTTCTTCTCATTACTTTCTGGGTTCATTCCTACAGGTGTAGAGTTTACAATTATATTGCTTGTTTCGATTACATGCTCTGTTAGAGGATTAATAGCCGAGTAGCACTTAATTGAAAACTGATTCTTAAAATCTTCTTTTATTTTATTCAAGGAAGCTTCATTTCTTGAGATCACATTGATTTCTGATAATTCTAAATTAATTAATCCTTGGATTGCTGATCTAGCGGCTCCTCCAGAGCCTAATATTGTAGATTTTCTCCCCTTTAAATCAAAGTTTTTGAGAGGATAAGTAAACCCGTATACATCCGTATTTGTTCCAATCCATTCTCCTTCTTTGTTTAATTTGAGTGTATTTACAGATTTTATCTGTTTTGCGATTGGTGTTATTTCCTTGCAAATATTGAATGCCTTTTCTTTAAATGGGATTGTGATATTTAATCCTCTGCAATTTACTTTTTTTAATGCATTTATTACTATTTCAAAATCTGTTGCTTCGCATGGTAAAGCCAAATAAACAAAATCTAAATTTAAGTGATTTATCACGGCGTTATGCATTATTGGCGATAAGGAGTGTTTTACTGGATTTCCAATAAGAGCTAAAAAGGCTGTTTTACTACTAATCATTTCTTTGAAATTTAAAAAAAAAATTTAATTGTTCGGAAACCACACCTCATTTACGAGTAACAATTCAGACCAGGATGACCGATTATGGAGATTATTAATAAAGTAATTACTAATGGGTAAAGTAGTTGGCATTGATTTAGGAACAACAAATAGTTGTGTTGCTGTTATGGAAGGTGGTAAACCCACTGTAATAGCAAATGCTGAAGGTTTCAGGACCACTCCATCAGTTGTTGCATATACAAAAAACAAAGATCAGCTTGTTGGTCAAATTGCAAAAAGACAAGCAGTGATGAATCCTGATAATACATTTTATTCGGCAAAACGTTTTGTTGGCCGCAGAGTTGATGAAGTAAATGAGGAGTCTAAGGAAGTTAGCTACGGTGTTGAAAAATCTGGAGCTAACGTTAAGTTAAAATGTCCAGTTCTAGAAAAGCAATTCTCGCCTGAGGAAGTAAGTGCTCAAGTTTTGAGAAAACTTTCTGAAGATGCCGGAAAGTATCTGGGTGAAAATATTACTCAGGCCGTTATTACTGTTCCTGCATATTTTAATGATTCTCAAAGACAAGCCACTAAAGATGCAGGAAAGATTGCAGGCTTAGAAGTTTTAAGAATTATTAATGAACCAACTGCTGCTGCGTTAGCTTATGGCTTGGATAAAAAAAATAATGAAAGAATCCTTGTGTTTGACCTAGGAGGTGGTACTTTTGATGTCTCTGTATTGGAAGTTGGAGATGGAGTATTCGAGGTTTTATCAACATCAGGTGACACTCATTTGGGAGGCGACGATTTTGACAAATGTATAGTAGATCATCTTGCTAATTCTTTCAAAAGTAATGAAGGAATTGATTTGAGACAAGATAAACAGGCTCTTCAACGATTAACTGAAGCAGCAGAGAAAGCAAAAATTGAATTATCCAATGCAACTCAAAGTGAAATTAATTTACCTTTTATTACAGCTACTCCTGATGGTCCAAAGCATTTAGATCTAACATTAACAAGGGCTAAATTCGAGGAACTTGCTTCTAAGTTAATAGACAGATGTAGAATTCCTGTTGAACAAGCATTAAAAGATGCAAAATTATCCACTGGTGAAATTGACGAGATTGTCATGGTTGGTGGGTCAACTAGAATGCCTGCTGTTCAAGAGTTGGTTAAAAGAGTTACAGGTAAAGATCCAAATCAAACAGTTAACCCAGATGAGGTTGTAGCCGTGGGAGCTGCTATTCAGGGGGGTGTATTGGCAGGGGAAGTCAAAGATATTCTTTTATTGGATGTAACGCCTCTTTCACTTGGTGTTGAAACACTTGGTGGTGTAATGACAAAAATGATTTCTAGAAATACTACAGTTCCTACTAAAAAGTCTGAGACTTATTCTACAGCTGTTGATGGGCAAACAAATGTTGAAATCCATGTACTGCAAGGAGAACGTGAAATGGCATCAGATAATAAAAGTTTAGGAACTTTTAGATTAGATGGAATACCATCAGCTCCTCGAGGCGTTCCTCAAATAGAAGTTACTTTTGATATTGATGCCAATGGTATTCTCAGTGTAACTGCAAAGGATAAAGGCAGTGGAAAAGAGCAAAGTATTTCTATTACTGGTGCATCTACTCTGTCTGATAATGAAGTTGAAAAAATGGTAAAAGATGCAGAGAGTAATGCAACTGCAGATAAAGACAAGAGAGAAAAGATAGATTTGAAAAACCAGGCGGAAACTCTCGTTTATCAAACTGATAAACAGCTCTCAGAATTGGGTGATAAAGTTGATGCTGATACTAAAACTAAAGTCGAAGAGAAGAGTAAATTATTAAAAGAAGCTACTGAGAAAGACGATTATGAATCAATGAAACAATTGTTAGAAGAGCTTCAAAAAGAGCTTTATGCAGTTGGTTCATCAGTTTATCAACAACCTGGAAACCAGCCCCCTAATTCTGCCGCTGATCAATCTTCTTCTGATGAAAATGGAGATGATGTTATAGATGCTGATTTTACTGAATCTAAATGATTAAAGATGTTTTTTAATTTCTTTAGATATCCAATCTGCGCTACCAGGAGCTAATAGTATTCCGTTTTTATAAAATCCAGAACAAATAATTAACCCCTTATCTAATGTTTTAAGTATTGGTGAAGGCTCACCATCTGGCCTAGATCTAATTCCAAACCATTTTCTTATTATATTTTTTTTATTCATCCATTTTGGATTATTATCTAGAAATTCTGTAAGTTGATTAATTTTTGCCTCTTCTGGAATTAAACTATTTTCGTCAGTTGAACCTAAAATAATTTTATTATTTGTTAATGGTATAAAATTTTTACCATCTATATTGAAGTTTTTTGGCAGTGATAAAAAATCAATTTGATCATCATCATATAGAATTTCAATCGCTTGTCCTAGTATTGGTTTTAATTTTATTTTATGTTTAAATTCTTTCAATAATTCAAGGCTATTGAGAGAATTGCATAATATTATGATATCCCCAATTAATTCTTTCTCATTCTCAAGAGTCCCAATCCATTTTTTTTGTTTCTTTTCTATTTTTATGACTCTGCCTTTTACAAAATTAACGTGGTTTTTTTTTAAACTCAAATCTATAGTGTCGAGTAGTAATCTAGGATTAATTCTGCCATCTTCATAAGAAATTAAACCTTGAAAATCGTTGCTTTCAAAAATTTCATGAATTTTTTTCAGCTTAGGTGAGTTTTTTTCTATTATTTCAAATTTTTCTTTTAGATTCTTCCCGGCGAATTGCTTAAGCTTTTCAAATTTTATTCTGCTTCTTGTCAATTGTAGGAGAGGTTTTTCGATCTGTAACTTAGAATTTAAATGCCTCAAATAATTTATCCATTTTGGCCACAAATTAATGCTTACTTTTCTTAATTCCCAACTTCGTCCGTGCCTTTTTTGGTAAATATGCCCCATTAATATTCCGAGTGCTGCATTACTACTATTTTTAGACTCTTCATTATCAACAATAGTGACTTTAAACCCTTGTTTTGATAGCTCTAAAGCGTTAAATTTTCCAATTATTCCAGATCCAACTATTAGAATCCTTACTTTATTGAGATTTTCCTTCGAACAGCTCATTGTTATATTGTAAATAACTTAGATTTTATTTTTGGAACAACCCTCAATTATATTAAGAACTGTTTGCCCTGATCGTCCAGGTTTGGTTAGTCAATTAACAACCTGGATTTCTAATTACGGAGGAAATATAAAGCATTCTGATCATCATACAGATCAAGATGCTGGTTTGTTTTTAAGTCGAATTGAGTGGAATACAAATACTTTTAAAATTAATAAGTTAGAGATTCATAGTGAGTTGCAAAAAATTGCCTTTGAACTCAATGCTCAATTTAGTTTAAATTATTCTGATGAAGTTCCAAATATTGCAATTTTTGTTAGCAAGCAAAATCATTGTCTTATTGATTTGTTATGGAGAGTTCGTAATGGTGAATTAAAAATGAAAGTCCCAATAATAATTTCAAACCATCCAGATCTTGAAATTATTGCAAAAGACTTTAATGCAGAATACTTTTACTTTGATACATTTTCTTTAGACAAGTCTGTAGTTGAAAACCAAATTTTGTCTCTCTTAAAGAAGTTTGACATTAAGCTTGTGGTCTTGGCTAAATATATGCAAATTTTGAGTGATTCTTTTCTAGCAGACTTCTCATCTGTGATTAATATTCATCATTCTTTTTTGCCCGCTTTTAAAGGTTCACAGCCATATCATCGAGCTTGGAAGAGAGGAGTAAAATTAATAGGTGCAACTGCACATTACGTTACGAAAGATTTAGATGAGGGCCCTATTATTGAGCAATGTACAGTTAATGTAAGTCATAGGGATGAAGTTGATGATTTGATTAGGAAAGGTCGAGATATAGAGCGCATTGCTCTTTCAAGAGCTGTTAGATTGCATTTGAATCATCAAATTTTTGTTTATAACAGTAAAACAGCTGTTTTTGATTAAAAAATTGTCAGTCAATCGTCTATTTCAATTCCTATTTGTCTTTCATAAATAGATTCTTGATTGAAAGTTCTAGCAACTAAGAAACTAGTTATGCAACTTATTAGAACTGGTTTAAGTATGATCAAGTCTTTAGTTAATGCAAAAGCTAAAAACATTGCTGTAATTGGAGTTCTTGAACACCCTGCAACAAATGCACCCATACCTGCAAATATATAAGTACTGGGAGCATGTTCTGGAATTAAACCACCAATAATTAAGCCAATTGCACCTCCAAGAGTTAACATTGGATAAAATAGCCCTCCAGGCGCTCCTGATGCTGCCGCTAAACCTGTAGTGATAAACAATACAAAAACAGCTAAGATGGCTAATCCAATATCTGTATTTTGAGTAGCAATAATTTTTTGTAATTGATCAGGATTATGAAAGCTATTGGGCAAGAAAGAATAAATACCTCCTAAAATCAAACCGCAAATACTCATTTTTAAAACAAATTTATTTTTATACAATTGTTTTCCAAGGGTTTGCATCATTAGCACATATTTGCTGTAGAGCTCTGCAAGTAATCCAATAATAATTCCAAGAAATACTAAATAAAAGAAGTCAATTGGCAAAAAAGAAAAATCTATTTTAAAAGTAGGTTCAATTGAAAAACCTGATTGAAAATCAAATCCCCCCGCCTTTGGATTAATACCCAGAGATTGAATGATCAATGCTGAGGAGTCAGCAATAAAAGTTGTTACTATAACTAAAAGTAAAATCACAGGCCTTGCAGAATTTAGAAGCTCTTCTATTGCGTATATAAAACCCCCTAGAGGAGCACTAAATACAGCTGCGATACCAGCTCCACCACCAGCGGCTACAATGACTCTTCTGAACGCAATAGGAGCCCTTAGCCATTTTGCCATTTGCCATGCTACTGATCCCCCCATCTGTACGGACGGACCTTCTGGGCCTAAAGGGAAACCACTACCAATTGCGATAATTCCGGATATTAGCTTTATCAAGCCAACTTTAATATTCATTGGCACTCTTTTATGTCTAAGAAATCCCATAATTTGGCTTACACCAGATCCTTTGGCAGCTGGAGCAAAATTTTTGATTAACCAGCCTGAAAGTGCTCCTCCTACTAATCCGAATATAGGTAAGATTAAGTGAGGAGAGAATTGCTCTAAAATATTCAAACGCCAATAATTAATAAAATAGATTCCAGTTTTAAAGGATATGCTTGTTATGGATGCACCTAATCCTGTAAGTATTAATGCAATTACTACTACAAACGATCTTTGTTTAAGTAATTTTTTTATACTTTTTGCTGAGCTACTACTTTTTTGCTTTATGCTTTCTTTTAATTGATTTCCACTCTTTTGAATCATTACGTTAGGCTAAAGTTTTCAATTTCATCAAATTGAAGATAGCGATAAAGTTCTGCAGAATAAGGGTCGATTTTATTTTTAGTAATATCTTTATATTCATTAACAGTAGGAATTCTTCCTAGGAGTGCACATACAGCAGCCAGTTCAGCACTTCCTAGAAATACTTTTGCATTTTTACCAAGTCTATTATCAAAATTTCTTGTACTTGTGGAAAATACAATTGAACCATCATCTACTCTGGCTTGATTACCCATGCACAATGAACAACCAGGCATTTCTAATTTCGCACCGCAACTTTTAAAGATGTCATAGTAACCTTCCTCTTTTAGTTTATTTTCATCCATTATTGTCGGTGGACAGATCCAAAGTTTGGCTTTTAAATTTCCAACTCCTTCAAGGATTTTTGCTGCTGCTCGATAATGACCAATATTGGTCATGCAAGATCCAATAAATACTTCATCTATGGTTGTTTGTTCAACTTCAGAAATTTCTTTTACGTTATCTGGGTCATTTGGGCAAGCAACAATAGGTTGATTAACTTTTGAGAGATCTATTTCGAGGATTTCTTCATAAGATGCATTTTTATCTGGTTGTAATAAATTAGGCTCTTTGAGCCAATTTTTCATATCTTGAATCCTTCTTTTTATTGATTTGGAATCTTGGTAATTACTTTTAATCATTTTTTCTAAAAGACATATATTACTTTTTAAATATTCTGTTACCGTTTTTTCTGATAAAAGAATTGTACTTCCAGAGCAAGATCTCTCAGCAGTTGCATCAGTTAGTTCAAATGCTTGCTCTAATTTAAGGTCAGGTAAACCTTCGATTTCCATTATCTTTCCATTAAATATATTTATTTTATTTTCTTTTTCTACAGTTAAAAGGCCTTTCTTTATAGCAAAGAGTGGGATTGCATTTACTAGGTCTCTAAGTGTTATTCCTGGTAGTAATTCACCTGTAAATTTAACTAATATAGATTCTGGCATATTTAGAGGCATAGAACCGATGGCCGCAGCAAAGGCTACTATTCCTGAACCTCCAGGGAATGAAATCCCTAGTGGAAATCTAGTATGACTATCTCCTCCAGTACCCACTGTGTCAGGCAGTAACATCCTATTGAGCCAACTATGAATAATTCCATCTCCAGGTTTTAGTGCAATGCCTCCTCTTTGAGATATAAAGTCTGGCAATTCTTGATGAGTAATTAAATCAATAGGTTTAGGGTATGCAGCAGTATGGCAAAAACTTTGCATCACAAGGTCGGCGGTAAAGCCTAAGCAAGCTAATTCTTTCAACTCATCTCTAGTCATCGGCCCAGTAGTGTCTTGGCTTCCTACTGTTGTCATAATGGGCTCGCAAGTAGTACCAGGTGACACTCCAGGAAGACCGCACGCTTTCCCAACTATTTTTTGAGCTTGTGTAAAACCAGAAATATCATTCTTTGGATTTTTAGGGCGAGTAAATTTATCACTTGGAGCCAATTTAAGTTTGTTTCTTATTTTGTCAGTTAATGATCTGCCAATCATTAAATTTATTCTTCCCCCAGCTTGAATCTCATCTTTTATTGTGGCTGGGGTTAAATTGAAAGAACTGATTTCCTTTTCTGAATTATTTTGTTTTTCAATTTTCTTAATGATGCCTTCATAAGGATAAATCTTCAAGATATCTCCTGTTTTAATTTTGCTAACATTTGCTTCAATGGGCAGAGCACCAGAATCTTGAGCAGTGTTAAAGAAAATAGGTGCTATTTTCCCTCCAATAATTATCCCACCAGTTCTCTTATTTGGTACAAAGGGAATGTCTATACCTATGTGCCAAATTAAGGAGTTAATTGCGGATTTTCTAGAACTTCCAGTACCTACAACATCACCAACATATGCAATTTGTAATCCTTCTCTCTTTAATTCATTGATAGTTGATATTGAATTTTCTTTTTTAAATTCAAGCATCGATAAAGCATGAAGTGGAATATCTGGTCTTGAGGTTGCATGTATAGCAGGCGATAAATCATCAGTATTCGTCTCGCCATCAATTTTGAACGCAATACATTCAATTTCTGTTGCAATTTTTGATTTTGATGTAAACCATTCAGCATTAGACCAACTTTCAATTATTTCTTTGGCAAATTTATTTGTTTTTGATAATTCATATATTTCGTTTGCGGCATCGTAAACAAGAATAATTTGTTTTAACTCTTTTGCGGCAGCATTTGCTAATTTATCATTTCCTTTTTTAAGTATTTCAACTAGAGCGTTAACGTTATATCCACCTATCATTGTCCCTAATAATTTAATAGCTTCAAACTCATCAATAAATTGGCAGGATTTTTCCCCGTTTACAATCGCATTCAGCCAGCTGGCTTTTACGTATGCAGCTTCATCTACGCCAGGAGGCACACGATTTCTTAAAAGATCCAAAAGATATTGACTTTCTGATTCGTTTTGATTTTCTAAAAGCTTTGTTATCTCATACGTTTGTTCTGCATTAAGCGGCAAAGGGGGTATTCCTCTCGAAGCTCTTTCTGCTTCATGAACTCTGTAATCTTTTAGCAATGTTTCCAATTTCTTCATTTGTAAGGTTTAATTCCTAATATATTGTTATTTTTAATATTGAAAAAGAGAGTATTCATAGATGCTTTTTTAATTTTTTCTAATTTTTTATAATCAATGGCATTTTCATCAAATAAACAATCTTTAGAAAAAACATCTGATTTGCATGTTGTTGATACTCGCCCTTTAATACCTCCAAATCAATTACATCAGGATTTACAACTTGATTATACCTCCACAAATACCGTCTCTAATACGCGTAGAGCAATAAAAGATATTTTGCATGGAAAAGATAACAGATATTTAGTAATATTAGGCCCTTGTTCTATCCATGACATTGAAGCCGCAAAAGAGTATTCAGAATATATTAAAAAATTTAGAAGTCAATTTAACGATAAGTTAGAGATTGTCATGAGAGTATATTTTGAAAAACCAAGAACAACTATTGGATGGAAAGGTTTAATTAATGATCCTCATTTAGATGGGTCTTACGATATCAATACAGGTTTAAGGAGGGCAAGAAGTTTACTTTGGCATTTAGCTTCAGAAGGGATACCATCTGCTACAGAGCTCTTAGATCCAATTGTCCCACAATACATAGCCGATTTAATTAGTTGGACTGCAATTGGTGCAAGAACTACCGAGAGTCAGACCCATAGAGAAATGGCATCAGGATTATCTATGCCAATTGGTTTCAAGAATGGAACAGATGGTTCTGTTACAACAGCCATCAATGCAATGCAATCAGCTGCAAAGCCCCATCACTTTTTAGGCGTTAATACTGATGGTTTTGCATCTATAATCAATACTACTGGTAACCCAGATGGCCATATTGTTTTGAGAGGAGGGTCAAAAGGACCGAATTTCAAATCTAATTACGTTAAAAGTATTTCATCAGATTTGGCTGCAAATAAACTACCTCGAAAACTTATGATTGATTGTAGTCATGGAAATTCAAATAAAGATTTTAAAAAACAATCTGAAGTTTTGATTGATGTTGCTAATCAGATTAATAACGGGGAGGAAAATATTCTTGGTGTGATGTTAGAAAGTCATTTGAAAGAAGGCAATCAGAAATTAACTACTAAGGGAGAATTGGAATATGGGAAGAGTATTACAGATGCTTGTATTGATATAAATACAACAGAAAAATTATTGGTCTCCTTATATAAATCTGTAAAATAATTTAGGTGTTCGAAACCAGTAAATTGAAGGATATTGAAGCAAAGATAGGAACTGATAAATTATCTATTCCAAATATACTAACTTGTTCTAAAACAGTTGAGAGTAAGGCAATGATTAATATATTTAAATTGAAGGTATAGCCTCCTACATAATTTATCGATAATAATATTATGAAACTTGTTGTGAACATCGTTAATGTTCCTAGCAAGGATTTCTGTTGATTGAATAAATACCATTTTTTTGATTTAATATTCTTCCCAATTAACGCGGCTAATCCATCTCCAAATGTCATGATAAAAAAACCTGTGATTAATGATAATGGGTCTTTTTCCCAAAAACATAAAATCATAATGAATAAACTTAGACAGTAAAAAAAGGTTCCAAAACTTTTTCTATCTACATCTTCAATAATTGTGATTATTCTATATTTATAGTTGGTCAGAATTAAAACTGATATCAGGCCCGTAAAAATTAATGCCGAGCTTTGATTGATCTGTAAATACTGTGCTAATGGAATTATTGGTCCTATTCCAATATGGATTATTTTTCTAAGAAATTCTTTATTTAGAGGCCTAAGTGTTTTGTAGACTAGTGAGATTGTAAATATAGCAAGTATATAAAGAAAAATTATTAGATAATTCAACAAATCACTATGCAACTTTTGGATGGTTGGTCATAACTCTTAGTTTTAAAATAGCTTTAGCCTCCAGCTGCCTCACTCTTTCTCGAGATACATTAATTTGTCTACCAATTTCTGCTAGGGTTAGTGGCTCTTCTCCATCTAGTCCAAATCTTAATTTCATTATTTTTTGCTCTCTTTCGTTTAATTGGGCTAACCATCCGCCCAAATGTTCTTTTTGTATTGTCCTGTCCATTCCTTCCATTGGCTCCTCGCAATTTGGATCAGGAATTAGCTCACCCAAGGTGCTCCTGTCTTCTTCTCCTCTTGCATGAGCATCTAAAGAGGCACAGGGTGCGCTTTGAGAAACCAGATCTTCTAAATCTTTTTGTTCTATTCCCATTGCTTCAGCTAGCTCCATTCTATTCGGTTGCCTTCCTATCTTATGAGAAAGTTCTCTTGAAACACGCCTCATTTTTGATAGTTTTTCGCTTATGTGAATAGGAAGACGAATTGTCCTAGCGCTATTGTCAATAGCTCTAGTCATTCCTTGCCTGATCCACCAGTAGGCATATGTTGAAAATTTATATCCCATTGCAGGATCAAACTTATCAACAGCCCTTTCTAGTCCAATTGCACCTTCTTGTACTAGATCTAATAGCTCTAGACCTTGGTTTTGATATTTTTTTGCAACTGAAACAACAAGTCGCAAGTTAGCAGCCATCATTCTATCTCTGGCTTTTTTCCCAATTCTGATTTTGTTCCTATGCCTAATATCTCTTTCTGCTTCAGGAATTCCCAGAATTTTTTTCATGTTTTGAACATGATGCGCTAATTCAATCTCTTCAGCAGCAGTTAATAATGGAACACGCCCAATGGTGCTTAAATAGTATCCAATAGAATCAGTACTGTGCCTAACAGTTTTCTTTTGGTTATTTTTGACAGTTGAACTGTTTTTTGTTTTTGATGTTCGAGAGATTCTCGACGTATTTGGTAATCTAGGTTCTCCAGTTTTATTTTTTGGAGAACTCTTTCCAGATTCCAGAGGGATCCCCATCACCCTGGCCTCCATAAGTGGATTTTTTAGAAAACTAGCACTGAATTTGACTTTAAGACTACTTTTGCTTTGAAACTTTAAAGACAATTTAATAAGAAAATTTGAATAATCACCCAAGAACCCTTTCTCTCACTGCCATTTTAAAAAGTAAAATAAATGTTAAAAATGTTAAGCAATTTTTTAATTTGTCATAACTTTCTAAATTAATGCCAATTTTTAATTAGGTCAAATTGTGAGCTAATTTTATTATTTTGGGTATTGTTTTTATCGTATTTTCCATTTTGTGTCATTGTCCAAGAACAGGAATTATCTTCAAAGTATGAGTTTAGTAAATCATAAAGTTGTTTTTTAAAACTTAATTCTTCAATAGGTACAATTGCTTCAATTCTTCTATCTAAATTTCTTCTCATCCAATCCGCACTTCCTATAAATGCTTCAGGATTATTGTCATTGCTAAACCAAAAAATTCTAGAGTGTTCTAGAAAATGACCAATTATGCTAATGACCTTAATATTTTCACTAAGATTTTTTCTCTGAGGGTATAAACAACATATACCTCTAATTACTAATTTAATAACCACACCATTTTGTGATGCTTTGTAAAGAAGTTCTATTATTTCTGGGTCCACCAGTGAATTCATTTTTGCCATTATCTCCCCTTTTTTTCCATTTTTAGCATTTTTAATTTCCCTTTTAATAAGAAAAATAAATTGTTCCCTCATCGAAAAAGGTGCTACTAATATTTTTTTATAATTTTTTTGCTGGGAGAATCCAGATAAATAATTAAATAGTTGAATTAAGTCTAAGCCTATATCTGTATCAGTAGATAAAAGACCAAGATCTGTATAGAATTTCGAAGTATTGGAATTATAGTTACCTGTTCCTATATGAAAATAATTTCTTAAGCTTCTTTTTTCTTTTCTTACAACTAATGATATTTTTGTATGAGTTTTAAAGCCAATGATTCCATACACTACATGAATTCCAGCCTGTTCTAGTTGCTTTGCCCACTGAATATTATTATCTTCATCAAATCTAGCCTTTAATTCAACTAGTGTCATAACTTCTTTGCCATTTTCGGCGGCACGAACTAGTGCTTTTATTATTGGCGAGTCTTTAGAAACCCTATATAAAGTAATTTTTATTGCCATTACTAATGGATCATCAGCGGCTTGATTAATAAATTCTTCAATTGAGGTGCTAAACAAGTCGTAAGGGTGATGGAGAAGAATGTTTCGTTTTCTTAGGATGCTAAAAATAGACTTAAAATTTTGATCTGAGGAATTATTTAATTCTTTTAATGTGGTATTAGTTTGCCCAATAGATAAATTTTCTTTAAGATCTTTTCTATTTATTTTTGTTAGTAAATTCAAATCATCTAGTGCTAAAAGGCTTTTTGAGAAGTAAATATAGTCTTCTGAAATCGAAATTCCTTCTATGAGTAAAGTTAAAATATCTTTCGACATTTTTTCTTCAACTTCTAATCTTACAACCTCTCCACCGACACGCCTTTTTTGAAGGCTCTTCTCAATGGCAATTAGTAAATCATCGGCTTCTAACTCTTTTAACTCAAGATCAGCATCTCGAGTGACCCTAAAAAAGGAATAACTTAAACAAGTCATTCCTTCAAATAGTTTTTCTAAATTATTTCCTATTAAATCTTCTACAGTTATGAAATAAAATTCTTTTTCATCTTCACTTTTAACTATTTCATTTGGTATTTGAATAAAACGCCCAGTACTTTTGGTGGGAATTTTTACTCTTACAAATTGTTTTTTATTACATTCTGATTCAGTAATTAAAGCAGCTAAATTTAAACTTAGATTACTTATAAATGGAAATGGATGAGCTGGATCTACTACAAGAGGGGTAAGAAGAGGAAAAATTGAAGTTAAAAAATAATTATTACACCAGGATTTTTCTACTTCACTTAATTCTGCAAATCGCTTTATGTGTACACCTGAATTTTTTAATTCATTTATGAGTTCTTTATTAAAGAAATTTTCTTGAATAGTTGTTAATTTTTTAACTTTCTTGTTGATAATGGAAAGTTGTTCTTGTGCAGTTAATCCATCGATGCTTTTTTTCTGGATATCAGCTTCAACTTGTGCCTTTAATGAGGCTACTCTCACCATGAAGAACTCGTCTAAGTTGTTACTAAATATCGAGCAAAATTTTATCTTATCAAGGATTTTGTACTCTTTCTCCATTCCAGTTAGTAATACTCTTTTGTTGAATTGAATCCAACTTAATTCTCTATTCAAATATTGGTTTTGATCACGATTTTCAATAATCACATTAATTCAGTAGTTATTTATGTAATTTTAACTTTTTTTGGAATGTCACTACCTGTAATTAGCCATACCATTAATGTTAATATTATCCCCCCTGCGATAAAAGGGCTACGTGGACCAAAAAAATCATATACATTTCCAGCTAAAATATAACCTAGTACACTTCCAAGACTTTGTAATCCTTGGAGGTTACTTAATATAGAACCTTGACTATTTTTATCAATTTTCTTGGAAATTAAGGCTCTTATTGTAGGCGTAATTAGACCAGCACCTATTGCTAAAAATGACACGGCTAAATATATATATGAACCAGAATTTTTTTCGGGAAAGGTTATAAGAAGCAAACATGCGGTTAGGATAAAAGAGCTCCCAATTATTGTTAATTTTAATTCACCAAATTTTCTTACAAGTGGTCCAATCAAACCTCCTTGAACAATAATAGCAACTACTCCAACTACGACTAGTGGTCCATTTGATTCTCTAATTGACCAACCTTCCGATTCTTGTAGAAAATAAACAACAATAGTTGTTAAACCTGTAAAAGCAATGAAATAAATAAAAAAAGCTAGTGACAATCTCTTGATTTTATTTTCTTTAAACACTTTGAATAATCCTTTAAAGGGATTAGAACCTGATTTTTTGTTTTTATTTAATTTCTTATTTGAAGGCTTAGTTTCAGGTAGATAGAGTATCACTAATAAGAAATTTATAAATGGGATAATAGTGGCTATTAAAACAGGGATCAAATAACTATTATTTGAGATGCTTCCAAAAAGTAAGATAGATGAAGGACCTAAAAGGAAACTTATACCGAATGCAACCCCAATTAAACCGAAGGCTTTCGTTCTGTTTTCTGGAGTCGAAATATCTGCTAATACTGTAGTAGCTGTTGCAACCGTTCCTCCGCTTATACCATCGATTAATCTTGCCGTAAAAAGCAAATAAATAGGTATTAGCGAGGATGTACCTAAGAGTAAATCTTTATTTGACCAATCAAAAAGTACAGTGAAAGCAAGTAAAGATATTCCAATAATTGATCCAAATATACAAGTTAACATTACAGGCCTTCTTCCAAATCTGTCGCTAAAAAGTCCTATCGATGGAGATGAGATGAATTGTGCTAAAGAGTATGTGCAACCTATATATGCAAATACACTGGCGTTGTCAGGGACATAATCTCTTACAAACCCTGGAAGTAGACCTAATAGGATGCTCTCACTCATTCTGTCGTTGAGCAAAGTAAAGAAAGAAGCCAATAGAATTCTTTTGTGACTCTTTTGTTCAGAATTTTCTTTCAAGATAAATATGGCAACTTCAGAGGTACATCTATTACCATACTCTTTAATGGAGATTAATGTGTCTGGAATCGTTTATTTAGTTGGAGCAGGACCTGGTGATCCAGAGTTGATTACTCTGAAAGCACTGCGTCTTATAAGAACTTGTGATGCTTTGGTGCATGATGCTCTAATTCCATTAGATATCATTAAAGAGGCAGGTCCTAAATGTGAAGTTTATGACGTAGGTAAAAGAGCTGGATGTAAATCATTCGAACAAGCAAATATCAATTCATTACTTTTGGACCTATCAAAGAAAGGTAAGAATGTTGTCCGTCTTAAAGGAGGTGATCCCTTTGTTTTCTCAAGAGGAGGAGAAGAGGTCGCTTTCTTGGAAAAGAATAATATTGATATTGAAATAGTGCCAGGAGTAACTTCGGGAATAGCTGCACCTTCTTACTTTGGGATTCCCTTATCTCACCGAGATGGTGCAAGTTCTATTACTTTTGTTACTGGCCATGAGCAAATTGACAAAAAAGAAACAATGGTAAATTGGCAGAAATTAGCTAAAAGTACAGATAGCTTTGTCATTTATATGGGGATCAAGAATATTCAATCTATTGTTAATGAGTTAATAGCTGGTGGGATGGATTCAAATACATTATGCGCGGTTATTCAAGAGGCTACTTTAAGAAATCAAAAGTGCCTTACCACTAAGTTAAGTAATCTAGTTGATACTATCAATGAAAAGAATTTTCAACCGCCTTCTATTATTATTATTGGAAAAATAGTTGGTTTCCAAGTCAAAAATTACATTACGAAATTATCAAATGTGAATTTACCTTCTTCATTAAACAAGAATTAAATGTATATAAGATCCCAATAATATTTCGTATTAAAATCTTTTGTTAATTTTGTTTCATTAACTCTCTTGATTTGTCTACAAGAAAGACTATTTATTGCAAGCAGAATATCATCTTCCTGAAATTGGGGTTTTATAAATGCTTCTTCTACTAGATTTAATTTTAATAATCTATTAATCATTATTCCTGGTAAACAGCCACTATCCTTTCTTGGAGTCAACCATTTATTATTTCTTTTCATAAGCAAATTAAATGTTGTCCCGCAGCATAGTTCATCCCTTGTATTTAGAATTAATGAATCATCAAAATTTTTGTTGTTTGCTTCTAATAAAGCTTGGATAGATTGCATATATGAAAATGTCTTACATTTACTTAAAAGACTATGCTCATTTCTTTTCTCAGTTTTACTGATATGAGCACTTATTGGTGAGAAGTCGATATCAATATTATAAAATTCTATCCAAAAGTTATTAAGTGTAAATTGATCATCAAAATGATTTAATTTTATTGATCTTCCTTTATTAATTCCGCGTGAGTAATTTATTCTTATTGAACCATATTCTTTGTGATTTAATTCCAATTTTTTGATGCCTTCTATGATGATGGATTTGATTCGAATGGTTTCAAAAATGTCTTTATAATTTAAGAGTTTTATTGTTTTTTTCAACCTTTCTAAATGTTGATCAAGCAGTATTGGTTTATTGTTTCTGATTAAAATAGTTTCAATTATTCCATCGCTAAATCTTAGACCTCTATCTTTTATTGATATAAAACCTTTATCAATACTATTCCAACTATTATCTTGCCATATAAGATTTTGTCTCATTTGAGTGAATTAATTAACGGTAAAAGTTTCCATTTGAGTTCTTCTTCTTCTAAGTCAGGATTTGAATCATGAACTATTCCACAACCAGCATGTACTTTTATTGTCTGGTCTTTTAAGATGAATGACCTTATTAAAATATTACTGTCGAAGTTTCCATTCCAATCAATTTGTAAAAATGAACCACAATATGGTCCTCTGTCAAATTTTTCCATTTCATATATTCTTTGACAAGATCTTACTTTAGGAGCACCAGTTATTGAACCCCCTGGCCAACATGCTTCTAGTAAATCAATCCAATTTTTACCTTTCTTTATTTTTGCTTTTATAACAGAAGTTAAATGATGAACTTTTGCATAACTTTCTAGTTTCAGTAATTCAGTAACAAATATGCTTCCTGTTTCGCATACTTTCCCAAGGTCATTTCTAAGTAAATCAACGATCATAATATTTTCAGCTCTATCTTTCTCATTTGTAATTAATTCAATTGCGTTGATAAAATCTTTTTTTTGTTCTTTATCGCGAGGTCTTGTCCCTTTGATAGGTCTGGTTTCTATAAACCCATCATGACTGATTTTTAAGAATCTTTCAGGTGATGTTGAGAGAACAGCTTCTCTAAATTCACTACTGCTTGATATGATTAATCCTCCAAAGGGTGATTTTATTTCTCTTCTGATTTTTGAGTAAATATCCAGATACTTATGTTTCTTTAGAGAGTTGAGTTCGCATTTTACTGCTAAGTTGGCTTGAAAAATATCTCCAATAGCAATAAGTTTTTTAATTCTTAAAATATTTTCTTTAAACTGTTTTCCAGTTTTTTCTAAATTTATATTAGAAAAATTAAATTCTAAATTATTGTAAGATTTTATTTTAAATTCTTTTAAGTTGATATTTTCGATTATTTTTTTGTACTTTTTCAATTCACTCAAATGCGTTCCTTCAATTATTATTTTTTTATTTAATAAGTCAAATTTTATTATTGGATCATATGATGCAATCCATAAAGTGGCCATATCGCTTTCATGCCAAAGATTGCTGGGCTCTATCCAACTTCCTGCTTCATAACTCAGCCATCCCATCCAGTAGCCAGTTTTAATTTCTCTTAATCTTTTAAATGGATTGTTTGCACTAGATCTATTAGAGAGATTTCTGCACGTAATAAATTTTTTAGGTTTACAGCCAAGTATAGAAAATCTACCTTGTTCGCTCCCATCACTATCTAACCAAGATAATCCTTCTTCACCAAATTCTTTTGCAAATGCATAAGTTACTACTTCAGGGCTGATCCATTTTTTTAAGATTAAATGATTGACTCTCATTTTTTCTTGTGTTTATGAATCCATTCTTTCAAGGCTTTTTCTCTTATTCTGCAACTATCGCATTCTCCGCATGGGGTTACTTTTCCTGAATAACAGCTCCATGTCTCTTCTATAGGAACATTATTATCGGATGCTAATTCCAAGATTTCTATTTTATTTAAATTTATTAATGGAGTCCATAATCTAATTGGATTATTTTCTCTGCCTCTTTTATTTGATAAATTCGCTAATTTTTGAAATTGTTTAATATAATCCGGCCTACAATCTGGATATCCAGAATAATCTAAAGAGTTAACGCCTAAACCAATGAAATCAGCATTTATTGCTTCTGCATAGCTCAAAGCAGTAGCAATAAAAATGGTGTTTCTTCCAGGCACGTAAGTATTTGGGATTTTATTTAATTGAATACCATCTCTTGGAATTTCTTCTCTTGTATCAGTTAGAGATGAGCCCCCCCATAATGTTAAATCTAATTTAATTATTTTTAATTCTTGTATTGAAAAATGGGAAGCAATTTTTTTTGCTGCTATTAATTCTTTTTTGTGGCGCTGACCATAATCGAATGATAAGCCATAAATTAGTGCACCTTTATTTTTTGCAATACCTATGACAGTAGATGAATCTAGTCCTCCTGAAATAAGAATAACAATCGATTTGTTAATAAGGTTCATTCACTTCAGATTAATGTACTTATGTGTTTGCAAACTGAGACACCAATCAGGATTTTTTTGGGCAAATTCTATAGCTAGAGCGTAACCCAATTTATTATTCCATGATGGTTGAATAAAATAATTTTTTTTAGTTAATTTATCTTTGGAATAAGACGGCAACTCATTAGAAATTGTTTCTTTCACTGATTTTGCAAATTCAATATCTTTCTCCGTATTAATAATTACTTTAATTTCGTCACATATTCTTAAAAGGGAAGTTTGTGGAGGATGATGCCTTTTTGGCGATAAAGTAATCCAATCGTAAAAACCAGATAATTTGTCTACGCCGCTTGTCTCAATATGAATTGCAATTGATTTATTTAAATTTTTAATTGTTTTGCAGAAAAAATTTAAGTTGTGATGTAAGGGTTCTCCACCAGTTATAACAAGAAAAGAGGCACCATTCTCTACTGCTTTTTGTGTCTCAATAGATAACTCTTCAACTGATTTCAAAGGATGTTTTTTGTCATCCCAAGAATTTTTTGTATCGCACCAAGAGCATCCAACTGAGCAACCAGCTAATCTTATGAAAAAAGCACTTTTACCACAATGAAATCCTTCTCCTTGCAGAGAATGAAACGTTTCAACAACAGGTAAAAACTTTGTCATTTTTTCAGTGACTTAATTTTATTTTATTTCTTCTAATTTTTTTTGACAGGTTCTTATTAATCCTTGAAATAGGGGATGAGGCTTCCCAGGTCTGGATAAAAATTCGGGATGATATTGACATGCTAAAAAGTAGGGGTGATTATTAAGTTCTATCAATTCAACTAGTCTTCCGTCTGGTGATGTACCACTGATTTTGTAACCAGAATCTAAAAAGGCTTGTCGGTATGAATTATTAAATTCATACCTATGCCTATGTCTTTCATAAATAACATCTTCCTTGTATAGTTCTTTGCCAATTGTATTTTCTTGGAGTCTACATGGATATACACCAAGTCGCATTGTGCCTCCTAAATCAACAATGTCTTGCTGTTCAGGTAGAAGATGAATAACAGGGTTTTGAGAATTAGGTTCCAGTTCTGAACTTGATGCATCTTTTAATTTAAGAACATTTCTAGCCCATTCAATCACAGCGCATTGCATTCCTAGGCATAAACCAAGAAATGGAATTTTTCTCTCTCTAGCAAATTTTATGGCTTCAATTTTTCCATTAACACCTCTATTTCCAAATCCACCAGGAACAACGATCGCATCTACCTGACTTAAATAAGCTTCAGCTGATTTCTCTTCAATTCTTTCTGCACTTACCCACTTTAAATCTAATAATGCTTTTTCTTCGATACATGCGTGTCTCAATGCTTCCACCACTGATAGATATGCATCACCTAGTTCAATGTATTTGCCCACTAACGCTATTTTGATGGGTAAACCTGGATTACGTAAGTTATGAACCAGTTCTTCCCATTGCCTTAAGTTGCATTCCTTATCTTCAACATCTAGACATCTTAAGGTCTCTTTGCATAAGCCTTCTTTTTTTAGGGATAATGGTACAGAATAAATGCTATCTTCATCTAATGCTTCTATAACTGAATTGATGTTTACGCCGCAAAATCCGCTAATTTTCTTTTTTAATGCATCATTGATTTTTTTATCGCTTCTACAAACAAGTAAATCTGGCTGAATCCCTATCGACCTCAATTCTTTAACAGAGTGTTGGGTTGGTTTTGTTTTAATCTCTCCAGATGTTTTGATATATGGAAGAAGAGTAACGTGGATGTATGCCACATCATTTTTTTCAACATCGTTTTTAAACTCTCTGATGGCTTCCAAGAAAGGAAGTGATTCGATATCTCCGACTGTACCGCCTATTTCAGTTATAATGATATCTGCATTACTATTGGATGCAACTCGATGGATTCTTTCTCGAATTTCTCTTGTGATATGAGGAATTACTTGAACTGTACCTCCGTTATAATCTCCTCTTCTCTCTTTGTTAATTACAGATTGATATATAGATCCTGTAGTGACGCTATTTAATCTAGACATTGCTGTGTCAGTAAATCTTTCATAGTGACCTAAATCTAAATCTGTTTCTGCACCATCTTCCGTTACAAATACTTCACCATGTTGGAAGGGACTCATGGTTCCCGGATCAACATTTAAGTATGGATCTAATTTTAATATTGACACGCTATACCCTCTAGATTTTAATAATCGTCCTAAACTTGCAGCAACAATGCCTTTCCCAATACTCGATACGACTCCACCAGTTACAAAAACAAATTTTGACATTACATATTTAAAAAAAACAACCTCCCTTTGTCTTTTTTACCAAAGATTTACTCTAACAACCATAATATTGATTATTCTTCATTGGTTATTTCAATATCTAATTCTTTAAGTTGGGAATCAGAGACATTTGACGGTGCATCTGTAAGTAAACATTTTGATTGTTGATTTTTTGGGAAAGCAATAGTTTCTCGTATAGATTCTTCTCCAAGAATAAGCATTGTCAAACGATCAATACCAAAAGCTATTCCTCCATGTGGAGGCGCTCCCATCTCCAATGCTTCTATTAAGAATCCAAATTTTTCTTGTATTTCCTCTTCTGTAAGGCCAACTGTTTTAAAAATTTCTTTTTGTAA
Source organism: uncultured Prochlorococcus sp. (assembly GCA_913048245.1). Taxonomy (GTDB): domain Bacteria; phylum Cyanobacteriota; class Cyanobacteriia; order PCC-6307; family Cyanobiaceae; genus Prochlorococcus_A. The sequence continues at coordinate 29,507 of CAJWWR010000004.1, forward strand.
TATTGAATCATGAATTCTTATAGAGCCTCCACCTAACTCCAGGCCATTTAGTACTAAATCATATGCTTGTGCAATAGATTTTTCTAATAAATTTTTGCTATTAATTGACTCATCAAAATTTATATTTTTGGGCGAACAGAAAGGATGATGAAGTGCTTCTAATCTATTCTCATCTTCATTTTTTTCAAACATAGGGAAGTCAGTAATCCAAAGGAAATTCCACTTGTCATTTTTATTAATTAGTTTAAGGTCTTTTGCTATATATTGTCTGACCCTGTCTAGAGATTGATTAACAATATCTGTTTGTCCTGCTCCTAGTAGTATTAGATCGCCATTTTCTGCAGAAGTAACATCTAACAATTTTTGAATTAGAGAATTATTTAGATTATTTTTAATTACTCCTATTGTTTCGATATCATTTTCTTTAACTCTTATGTATGCAAGACCCCCAGCACCTGCATCTTGGGCAACCTGAAAAATATCGCCTCCCGGTTTTATTCTGACGTTACTAATTTTTGAGTTACCATCTTTAACCGTTATGCATTTAATCGCCCCCCCATTTTCTATCGCTTTAGTGAAAATATTAAATCCAATATTTCCAAGGATGTCACCAACATTCTTTAATAGCATTTCATATCTAGTATCAGGCCTATCCGTTCCATAATTATCCATTGCTTCCTTCCATGTCATTTTAGGGAAATTAGCATCTAACGTAATTCCTAAAACTTCCTTCCAGATGTTTTTGATTAAACTTTCATTGAAATCTATAATTTGTTCTTCAGTAATGAAACTCATTTCTATATCCAGTTGAGTGAATTCTGGTTGTCTATCCGCTCTTAAATCTTCATCACGAAAACATTTTGCGATTTGATAATAATTATTTAAACCACCTATCATCAAAAGTTGCTTAAATAACTGAGGAGATTGAGGTAAGGCAAAGAATCCCCCTTTTGCTAATCTCGATGGAACAAGAAAATCTCGTGCACCTTCAGGCGTCGATTTGGTAAGTAGAGGGGTTTCAACTTCAGTAAAGCCATTGCAATCAAGAAATTTCCTGGCAGTCTTTATTATTTTGTGTCTTATTTTTAAGTTATTTATTAACCTTCCTCTTCTTAAATCTAAATATCTATATTTAATTCTTAGGTCCTCTCTCGTATTTTCATAATCATGAATAGAGACAGGGAAGGGTAGGTTGCCTTTGATTTGATTTATAATCTGAAGTTTTTTGACATGTAATTCTAGCTCGCCAGAATTAAGATTTCTATTAATTGATTCAATTGGCCTTTTTTGGATGATTCCACTCACAAAAATAACAGTTTCATTTCTTAAGCTTTCAGCTTTCTTAAAAATGCTTTCCCCGACTTCTGGATTAAATGTTAGTTGAAGAAATCCACTATGATCTCTTAGGTCTATAAAAATTACACCTCCATGATCTCTTCTGCGATCTACCCATCCGCAAAGATCAACACTTTTGCCAATATCAGAATTATTTAGTTCTTCACAAATTTTGTTCCTCATTGACATTCTTTTTATATTTAATAGTTAATAATAATTCTTTGCGGGCTAATTTAGTTAAATATTTTTTTTATAGAAAGTTCTTTTTGCAATAATAGCTTTGTATCTTTTGCCTCTTATTTGCACTTCTAATTCTAAATTAAGTTTGCAATATTCAATATCTACATACGCAAACGCAATGGCTTTGCTCATTGAAGGAGACCAACTACCACTGGTTACATGACCTATAAGCTTTTCATTTTTATAAATTTCACACCCTTCTCTTGCAATGGCTTTATCTTTTATTTCCAAACCAATTAGTTTTCTCTTGATACCATTAACTGATATATTCTCTAATATTTTTCTTCCATAAAAATCATGATTATTTTCGAGATTTACAACCCACCCTAGACCTGCTTCATATGGATTAGTTGTTTCATTAATGTCTTTGCCATATAAGTGTAAACCCGCTTCTAATCTCAGTGTATCCCTTGCTCCTAATCCACATGGTTTAATATTTTTTGATATTAAAAAATCCCATAAGCTTATAGCTAGATCTGTATTAAGTAAGATTTCTAAACCTTTTTCGCCAGTGTAACCAGTTTTTGAGAAAAATATTTTTTGTTTAGATATATTTTCTATTTTTTTATAATCACATCCAAAAGGCGATAGATAAGCAATTGAATGCGCTGACCATTCTTCAAAAATTCTAAAGGACTCTTTTCCTTGAATAGCTAAAAGAGCTTTATCTTCTTTAGCATTAGAAACTCGTATTTGGTCTGTATCTATATTTTTTTTAATCCAATTCATATCATTTTCATATCTACTAGCATTAACTATCAGAAATATTTCAGATAAATTATTTTCTTGTAAGCCTAGATCATAAATTATTAAGTCATCAATAATACCCCCATTTTTATTCAATAAAAGGGTATAACAACTTTGTCCTTGTGAAATAGAATTGAGATTAGTTGGGAATAATTTTTGTATATATTCTTTTGGATTTAAGCCTTGGATTGATATTACACCCATATGAGAAATATCGAATAGGCCTGCTTTATTTCTTACTGAATTATGTTCTTCAATTAATCCAGAAAAAGTAATTGGCATTTCCCAGCCCGCGAAATTTGTAAGCTTTGGATTGAAAGCAAAGTATTTTGAAAAAAGAGGACTTCTTAAAAGTGTCATTAATACTTTGATATTTTGTATTTATATAAACTTAAATTAAATCTTTTTGGAAGGCTTTGTCTAAAGTCATAATTAAGGTTCTGGCTACTTTTGCTGCGAGTACACTACTTATACCGCTTTGATCGATATCAGGAGACAATTCAACTATGTCCGAACCAACTATGTTGTAATCTTGAAGGACTCTGATTACTTTCTCAAAATCATGCCAGAAAAAACCTCCAGGTTCTGGTGTTCCTGTACCAGGAAGTACACTTGGATCGAACCAATCAAGGTCTATTGTTAAATAAATTGGAAATTCTTTAAATTGGGATAATTTTTTTTTAAAGAGTTCACAGCTATTTCCAGTCTTAAATGCAACTAGTTGATTATTTTTATGCATTTCTTCGAATTCATTTCTTGTACCACTTCTTATACCAAGTTGAAGAATCTTTTTAGTTGGTAAAATCTCCATGCATCTTTGCATAGTGCAGGCATGACTATGAATATTATTTAGATATTTTTTCCTTAAATCAGCATGAGCATCTAATTGAATAATTATCAAATTTGGAAATTTCTGAACTAAACCTTTAATAACACCTGTGGTAATTGAATGCTCTCCCCCAAAAACTAATGGTTTGAGATCATTCATAATAAGATGATTTGTACCTAGATGTACTTTCTTAACTATATTTTTTGTTTCTTCTAAATCTATTTTTAATGATCCAAAATCACAATAGTTTATTCTTTCTAAATCTTTATTCAAATGTGGGCAATAAGTTTCAAGGCTTTGACTGACTTTTCTAATCGCATCTGGACCAAACCTTGCTCCTGGTTTAAAAGAGGTAGTTCCATCATAATTCACTCCAAAAATCCCTATTGAGCAATTAGTTTTATTTCTTTTGGCTCCCATAAATATTGGACCATCTTCTTCAAATAGTTTTTTGCTAGACATTTTATTTCGAGAGTTCTTTTAATATTTTATTAGGCATCATTTTAAAACCACCAGATTGATAATTTAAGTTCCAAATATCACAACTTTCTTCTATTGATTTTATATTTTCATACTTTTCTATTAGGAATTTGTTTATATCTTTTGATGCAAAAGTCCAGCTCCACAAACCACTTGGATAAATTGGAACGCAGCCGTAAAGAGTTGATGAAATATTGAATACATTATTTATTAAATTCAGTATCTTTAAATGAATTTCTTTGAATGACTCGGGTGATTCGCTTTGGGTAGCAAAAATACCATCTGATTTCAGTATACGCTTGCATTCTTGGTAAAAACCTAGACTAAATAATCCAGTTGCATGTTCTTTAGCATCAGAGCAATCTACTAAAATAATGTCGTAATAATCATCCTTACAATTTTTAACCCATTCAAAACCGTCCACAATATTAATTTTTAGCCTTTTATCTTCCCAGCTATTTTGCCCAATTTGACTTAAGTATTTTTTCGATATTTCTATCACATCTGCGTCAATCTCAACTAAATCTATATTTAAAATATTATTATATTTCAGACATTCTCTCGCCGTTCCTCCATCTCCCCCGCCAATGATCAAAATATTACAAGGATTTATTTTACTTATTAATGCAGGATGAACTAAACATTCATGATAATACTTTTCTTCTTTGTCTGAAGTCATCCAACAACCATCCAGCATTAGTACATTGCCATAATTTTTAGTATTTATAATAATTATTTCTTGATATTTGCTTTTATGATTAATTAGGATTTCACCCTTAACTCCATACCTTGAATCCTGATGTATTTCATCAAGCCAAATTTGTCTCAAATTCATTCTTTGTTTTTAAGTCTTTCTTTTGCAATTTGCCAAATTTCAAGAAGTTTTTCCTGACTTTGCATATTTATTTTATCATCGGTATATTCTTTAATAAATAAAAATCTTTTTGTAAACTTATTATTAGCCTCTCTAAGGCAATCATCATGGTCAAGATTGAGAAAGTAAGATAAATTTATCAAGGTAAAATATAAATCTCCAAATTCTTCTTTTATATTCTTTAAATTGTTAGATATTAATGCTTCTTTTAATTCATCAATCTCTTCATTTAATTTGGAAATGATATGATTTTGGTTTTTCCAATAAAAATTTGAATTTTCAGACTCTCTGATTATTTTCTTAGTAACTATATCCGCAGGTAATGTTTTTAAATCATTGTCAATAAGATTTTTTTTATTAAATTTTTTAGATTGAACTTTTTCATTTTCTTTTCTCTCTTTCCAAATTGCCTTTGCTTCTTCTATATCAACCTTTACTTTTTGTTCAAATAAATAAGGATGTCTATTTATTACTTTATGGTTTAAATTTTCAATTATATCCTTTAAAAGAAATTGACTTGCTTCTTGCGCTATCTCTGAGTGAAGCATAACTTGTAAAAGAATATCGCCTAATTCTTCCACCATATTAAGTTTATTTTTACTTTTTACTGCATCAATAAATTCATAACTTTCCTCCTTTAAAAAGGGTAAAAGAGATTCATGAGATTGTGCCCTTTGCCAAGGACATCCATCTTCTTTTTTTAATTCTCTTATATTTTTTATCAAATTAATAAATTCTTTTATAGCCTCATAATCTGATTTCTTTAAACCCTTTAATTCTTTTTCGAATTTCATAAAAATCAGGTATCAATTAATTCAATTTTGCCTCAATCATTAAATAATTGAAAATTATATTTAAAACTTATTACTTGATCTATTAGAATGTTTTATTATAAGGGCGATTAGCTCAGCGGTAGAGCGCCTGCCTTACAAGCAGGATGTCCCTGGTTCGAACCCTGGATCGCCCATTTATTGTTTAATTAAAGTGCTAGAGATTATAAATCTTGCAATTTCAAACTCAGCAGCAGCTGAGTTATCTCGTTTGGCAGCTTTTGGAGGCTCCCCAGGAAATATGTATATTGATTTAGTAAATGATTTAGATAATGAAGGTTGGTTGCATATTAAACTAACTGCAGGGACTTCTAATGGATCTCCAATTTCTAGAACCCAAGGAGTTACATTATTTGCGGATCCAAAGAAGTTTAAATTATTTAAGGGTTTATCGTTAGATTACTATTCTGATCTAAGTGGTGGTGGCTTTTTAATATCCACACCTAAAAACACTTTGAGATGTTCCTGTGGATCTGGTTTTAAATTATTAGAAAAAACATGATTTCTTGAATTTCTTTAAAATAAATTATTTTTATTAATTTGCACTAATCAATATAAAATAGATAGATTATTAATGATGTTTTGATTAAAGATGAGTGAACTAAAGAGAGAATTAAATTTGAAAAATTATTGCCCCCTAGAAATAGAAGAGAAATGGCAGAATAATTGGGAATCAACCAAGGCTTTCCAAGCAGACCCAAAAAAAGAAGGAGACCCATTTTGTATTGTCATACCGCCCCCCAATGTAACAGGTTCTCTGCATATGGGTCATGCATTCAATACGGCCTTAATTGATGTAATAGTTAGATTTAATAGACTTCAAGGTAAAAATGTATTATGTCTTCCTGGTACAGATCATGCATCTATTGCAGTTCAAACAATCCTTGAGAAACAACTAAATCAAGAGGGATTAACAAAAGATGATATTGGCAGAGATGAGTTTCTTAAAAGGGCCTGGGAATGGAAGAAAGAAAGTGGTGGAAAAATTATTTCTCAGCTTAAAAGAATGGGATACTCAGTTGACTGGACAAGAGAACGGTTTACTTTAGATGAGCAATTAAATAAATCAGTTGTTGAGGCTTTTGTAGAGCTTTATAAAAAAAATCTAATTTATAGAGGAGAATATCTAGTTAATTGGTGCCCTGCTTCGCAGTCAGCTGTGAGTGATTTAGAGGTAGAAATGAAAGAAGTAAAAGGTAATCTTTGGCATTTTAAATACCCTATCATTTCAGAAGAGAGATCCTCAGAGCAAGAATATCTTGAAGTAGCGACTACTAGACCAGAAACTTTGCTGGGAGATACTGCATTAGCAGTTAATCCTGATGATGATAGATATAAAAAATACATAGGCAAAAAAGTAAAAGTCCCATTTATTTCTAGAGAAATTCCAATAATTGCTGATATGCATGTTGATAAGGATTTTGGAACAGGATGTGTAAAAGTTACACCTGCTCATGATCCTAATGATTTTGAAATCGGAAAAAGAAATAATCTTGAACAAATAAATATTATGAATAAAGATGGAACATTAAATCAAAATGCAGGTAAATTTGAAAATATGGATAGGTTTGAGGCAAGAAAAAAAATTATTGCAAATTTAGATCAACTTGGCTTATTAACAAAGGTTGAGGATTACTCTCATACAGTTCCTTTTTCTGATCGTGGAAAGGTTCCTATAGAGCCATTATTGTCGACACAATGGTTCTTAAAAATGGATAATATATCTGCAAAATGTTTGGAAAAGTTAGAGGCTGAAGAGCCTCAATTTATTCCTTTAAGATGGAAAAAAGTTTATAAGGATTGGTTAGTTAAAATAAATGATTGGTGCATAAGTAGACAGTTATGGTGGGGACATCAAATTCCTGCATGGTATGTACTAGAAAAACATGAGACTCTAGTTACACAAAATACTCCATATGTAGTAGCACATGATGAGGAGGAAGCTCTAAGAATTGCCAATCAAAAGTATGGCTTAGATATTACTCTTAAAAGAGATAAAGATGTTTTAGATACTTGGTTCTCTAGTGGTTTGTGGCCTTTTTCTACTTTAGGATGGCCAAATATTATGGATGAAGATTTTCAGAAATGGTATCCGAATAGCCTTTTAGTTACTGGCTTTGATATTATTTTCTTTTGGGTTGCCAGAATGACGATAATGGGTAATACATTTACCAATCAAATTCCATTTAGCGATGTTTACATTCATGGCTTAGTTCGTGATGAAAACAATAAAAAAATGAGTAAAAGTTCAGGAAATGGCATTGATCCTTTACTTCTGATTGATAGATACGGTTCTGATGCTTTGCGTTTTGCTTTGGTTAGAGAAGTTGCTGGTGCAGGACAAGATATAAGACTTGATTTCGATAGAAAAAATAAGACTTCATCAACTGTCGAAGGATCTAGGAATTTCGCTAATAAAATATGGAATGCTACTAAATTTGCCTTAATAAATATTAATTGTACGACGCAATTATTAAATAAAACATATAACTATGAAGATCTTGATTTACCTAATAAGTGGATTCTTTCTAGATTAAATCGAGTAAAAACTTTAACAAATCAATTATTAATTTCTTATAAACTTGGTGAGGCGGCAAAACTTTTATATGAATTTGTCTGGAATGATTTTTGTGATTGGTATGTTGAGTTTTTAAAGCCCAGATTTAATGGTTTAATATCAAATAATTCAGAAGACTCAGAAATTATCCTGATTAAAGTACTTAATGAGATATTTATAATGATGAATCCATTTATGCCACATTTAACAGAGGAATTATGGCATGTTTTAAGTAAAGTACCTGATAATCAATTACTCTCTTTGCAAGATTGGCCTGCACCAGATGAAAAATCTATAGACCAAAAATTAGAAAAATCATTTAATAATTTTTTTGAAATTATTCGTTTAATCAGAAACCTTAGAGTTGAATTAGGTTTAAAGTCCTCTCAAGATGCTTCAGTATATTTAGTTTCATCTGATAGTAATATATTGCATTTCTTAGAGCATTTAGTTGGAGATATTAAAACGTTATCCAAAATGTCAGAAGTTCACTTGTCTTCAAAGGAAAATTTTGATATAGAAAAATTTTCTAAATCTTTTTCTGGTATTGTTGGTGATTTGCAAGTTTTTATTCCTTTTGAAGGTTTAGTAAATATGGAAAATTTAAGAGGCCGTATTCAAAAAGATATTGAAAAGATTAATACTGAAATAAATAATTTAAATAAAAGAATGGCAAATAAAAACTTTATAGAAAAAGCCCCTAAAGAAGTAGTTGAAGAATCTAAACAAACATTATTAGAGGCAAAGTCTAAACTAGAAATTAATACTAAAAAATTAGATATTCTTAGCTAATGAGTTGGCTGTTTGAGAATTTTAATAATTTAATAATGTATTTGGATACTAGTTATGGCGTATTTCTCTTTTTCTTTATTTATTTGTTTTCAGTAATTTTTCTAATACCTGGCTCCTTGCTTTCCTTATTAGCTGGTTTTTTGTATGGCGGATTATTTGGTTCTTTTATTGTTTTTATAAGTGCTTTTGCCGGTGCATCCCTAACATTTTTTATATCTCAATATTATTTTTCTAATAGAATTAATAAATTTTTGAGTAAATTCTCTGGATATCCTCTTCTAGAAGAAATAATTAAGAAAGGTGGTTTAAAACTCTTTATATTGACAAGATTATCACCAATTTTTCCTTTTGGAATTTTAAATTATTTTTATGGAATAAATAAAATTAGTTTCAGGGATTTTTCATTAAGTTTATTTTTTATTTTGCCTGGTACATATCTTTATTGCTCATTAGGTAGTTTGGCTAATGAGATTCGTGACATTCAAAATATAACTTTAAAAAGTAATTTCACATTTACACTATTAGGTTTTTTATCTACTTGCCTTCTATTTTATTTTCTAGTCAAATATACAAATGATTATTTTAAGGGTTTAGATAAGTTTTAGTTTTTAATATTGAGGTCAGCAAGTGATGCAAACACTATGAACCAATAAAGACGTAATTTACCTATAAAGCTTTTATTTTTAGATAATCTTTCATATTTTAATCTTCCGCATTCTGTTTTAATATATTGGAAAATTTTTGGGTTATTCATAATTATTAAAATTGAGTAAATCTTGAATATCTGTTTCATAAATTATTTTAGTACCTATTTGTTTTGCTTTGTCGAGTTTACTTCCGGGTTTTTCACCGACTACTAAATAGTCTATTTTTTTACTTAATGCGTTTTTTATGATTCCACCACAATTCTCTATTAGATTTATAAGTTGATCTCTTGTGAAATCAGACATCACTCCTGTAATGACAAACTGCTTTTTGCTAATGTTTGGGTTTTTTATTTTATTATCTTTTTCATCTCTAGATTTTGTATTGAAGAAATAGAATCCTCTAGAATTTAAGTTGTTAATTAAGTCTATATTTTTTTCATTACTAAACCATTTCTTCAATGATTCAATTATTTCAATTCCAATACCATTGATTTTGCTTAAATCCTCAGGTTTATTAATGATAGTTGACATTAAAGTTGAAATATTTTCATATTCATTGCAAATATTCTGAGCAGTAACTTGACCAATCATGTTGATGCCTAATGCAAAAAGTTTATGATTCCATGACCTATTTTTTGAATCCTCTATTGCAATAAACAGTTTTTTTATTGTTTTGTCCCCCATTCTTTCCATGCTAGTTAAGTCTTTGTCAGAGAGAATATATAGATCTGCTACATTTTTTATAAATCCTTGGTCAAAAAGTTGTTCAACTAGTTTAGTTCCTAGGCCATCAATGTTTAATGCAGTTTTGCTAGCCCAATGTTTTATTAGAGCTAATTGAATAGAGTCACAATTTATATTTATACATTTTGTTGCCGCCTCTGATGTATTTTTTTCTAAAGGATTACCACAAGAGGGACACACTTCTGGAAAAGGTATTTTTTTAGCTTCTTTACTTCTCAATTCAGTAATGACCTTTACTACTTCAGGTATAATTTCCCCTGCTTTTTTAACAATAACTGTGTCATTGGTATGGATATTTAATTCTTCAAATCTATCTGCATTATGTAAAGTTGCTCTAGAAACGATAGTTCCAGCTAACTGAACGGGTTCAAAATTAGCAACTGGAGTTATAGCTCCTGACCTCCCAACTTGGAAACCTAAATCCTTGATTTTTGTTGCAATTTCTTCTGCAGGAAATTTCAAAGCAATAGCCCATCTTGGTGATTTTTGTGTAAAGCCTAGTAAATTTTGAGTTCTTATATTATTTACCTTTATAACTATGCCATCGGTTTCATAGTTAATATTTACTCTTTCTTTTTCCCAGAATTCACAATATTCTTTTAAATCTGTTTCATTCATGATTAGTTGTGAATTTTTGCTTATTTTGAATCCACATTCTTTTAGAAATTTGAGTCTGTCCCAATGGTTGTTATATATAGTTTTCATTTCTATTTGTTCTGGAAAATAAACTTGATATGCAAAGAAATCTAATTTTCTATCAGCAACAATTTTGGGATCTAACTGCCTTAATGAACCTGCACAAGCATTTCTTGGATTTGCAAATAATTGCTCTCTTTTTATTGCTCTATCTTTATTTAATTCTTGAAAGTTTTTAATAGGAATATATGCTTCTCCTCTTATTTCTAGCCACTCTGGCGGATTTTTTATTCTTAATTTTAGGGGGATTGATTTAATTCTTTTGACATTATTAGTTATATCTTCTCCTTCTTTGCCATCTCCTCGCGTTGCTGCTTTTGTAAGTATTCCTTTCTCGTACCTCAGAGAAATTGCGTTGCCATCAATTTTAAGTTCTGCTACTAAAAATAATTTTTCTATTGATTCATGATTTTCTAAATTAATTAACTTTTTTAATTTAGAGATCCAATCTTTTAGCTCATTAATATTGAAAGCGTTATCCAAGCTATAAAGAGGAATTGTATGTATTACTTTAGAAAATCCCTTAGCTATTTCTCCTCCTAACCTATTGGTAGGACTGTCTTTAGTTCTAAGTTCAGGAAAATTATTTTCAAGTGTTATTAATTCTCTATACAAGCTATCATATATTGAGTCTGCAATTTCTGGCTTATCCAGTGTGTAGTAAGCATAATTTGCGTTATCAATAATTTTCTTTAATTCATTTATTCTTGATCTACTCTTTTCAATATCCACAACCTAAAACTAGCTCTTTACTTTTGATATTCTATCTATTTGCCAATTATTATCTATCTTAGAAAATGTAAAATCAAGAGGTAGTTCTGCAGTTTTATCCTCAGATTTTAAATTCAGAGTAATTATTATTTGATCCTCTTCTACTCTAGGTCTCCCAGATTTTAGATTTCTGTATTTGTTTAGATTTAAGCCTGCTAAGAATTTTAGAAAATCTTGTCTCTTAACATGGGTTTTATAGTTTTTGGATGTTAAGCCATAGGCCGCATCAATTCTACCAGCGGCTATTTGATCGAAAAATTTTCTCACAAGAGGGTTAATACCTCTTGCCTCTATAACAAGCTTTACTGCGTTGAATGTCCAAAAGGAGACAAGAGCAACAAGGCCAGCCAAAAGGGCTTTAACACCTATATCTTTTATTAATGAAACGTCCATAGTAATAGTTTTTACTTACTTTAAGAAAATAAATCGATTTTGTTGGATTTTCTGTCAAAATAATACTAAATATAATTCAATATGTCTGTAATTCCACTAATTCCTATATTTTCAAAATTTAATAAGTTGTTTTTTGATAATTCTTTGTTAATTAATCAAAAACCAATTGTAACTTTGAGATGGAGTGATAATAGGTTAAAAACAACTGCTGGAATTTATAAAAGAAAAAGAGTTAGTGGTGTTCTGACTTCAGAAATCGTTTTATCAAAGCCAATTTTAAGTAATTTACCAACGAATGAAATCCACAGTACATTATGTCATGAAATGATTCATGCTTGGGTGGATAGAGTACTAAAAGTTAATGAGATTCATGGCCCAAATTTTCAGAGAAAAATGAAAGAGATTAACTCTTTACAAGATAATTTTAAAATTTCAATAAAGCATAGCTATCCTATTGTGAGAAATGATTTCAAATATAAGGGAGTTTGTCAGAATTGCGGAGAGATATTTTCTTATAGGAAAAGAATGAAGAATTTAGCCTGTAAAAAATGTTGCTTAAAGTTTTTTGATGGTGTATGGAATAAAAAATGTTTAATTGTTTTTGATTTATGAAATAATGAAAGTTTGATTTTGTTTCTAAATTTGGTTTTTATTAATAATTTGGAGTAATTTAATAATAAAAACATTTATGGGATTTTCAAATAAAAGAACTAATAAAACGAACTTCGATAAATTTGATTTGGATAAGAAAATGGAGCAATTTATAGATGTAGGTCGGCAATTTGTTGATGGTGTTTCAGGTACACGCCCTGGCCAAAGAAAACCTTCTAATTTACGCGAATTTTCTAGGAGAAATGCTAAGAATGTTAGGAATTGGGTTAATGATAGGGTTGATTCTTTTTTTGAAGATGAATATGTTGATGATTGGGAGAGAGAAGAAAATAGTGAGGATTTTGAATCATTTAATAGAAATGATAAATCTAGTCATTATTCCACAAAATTTATCAAGAGGCCATTGGAGGCCGTTTCCTTAAGAGAACACGAAGAAATTGTAAAAAATCAGATAAAAAAATTACCTTACAGTCAAGATAATATCAATGAGGAATGGCCGGAGGATTCTGATTTTCAGGTAAGTAGATGGAAAAGGCCTACCCTAGGGAATAGGCAGATTAGTGAAGAAAAACAATTTAAAAATTTAAATGTCAAGACTAGGAATTTTCCTAAATCAAGAAGAAGTAGAACATAAATCAAGAAATTTGTCACTTCCAGAATATCCAATCCATTTTTCAATGTATGGATTAAACACTTCTCTAATAATTGTAAGAGGCCTTTTATTTCTGAAGAATCTATAATTTCTTGACCAATACGGGCCTTGTATTCCAAATTCTTTTGTAATTAATTTAGAATCAACAAGTGAAATAGCATCCACTTCTCTAAATAATTCAGATCTATCCTTTGTTAGATTTTTCCAAATTGGCTCTCTTTTATTCGGTAAATTTAGATTTACCTCAGTATTGTTCCACCAGCTTTCTGCCCAAGCTAAAGTGAGTTCATCATTCTTAATCCATACTTGTCTTCTTATTAAAGGTTGCTGAAGTTGTTCTATTTCTTTTGGAGCATCTTTCCCAGATGATGGATCTACATCCATTCTAATTAATGTAATTTGGGTTTCTTTGGTGGTTAACAATTGGAGATGCCTTGTTGGACTACCATCACCTAATAATAGAATTTTCCAGGCACCAGGAATTTCTGGGAAAGAATTTTTCTTAAGAAATAAAGAAGCTTTTTCTTCCCATAAAATTTTTGGCGATTCAAATAATATGTTTTCCAGTGTATTTACCTAACTCTTGTTCGATGATAACTTTTTTTCATTCGAATTATGCAATGTACTATAGTGGTGTTCTTTTATTTTTAGCCATACTAATAATGCAGTGAGGTCAGCTTTGCTTACGCCAGGTATTTGTGATGCATCACCAATACTCTTGGGCTTTGCAAGCTCTAATTTTTCCCTAGCTTCAAGGGATAATGTATTAATCTGTTTATAGTCGATCTCTTTTGGCAGTGTTTTTAAACTATGTTTTTTAATCTGGTCAATATTATTCTGTTGCCTTTTAAGATATCCCTCGTATTTAATGTCAATTTCAGCTCCTTGAAGAATAATTTGATCTAGATTAGGATTATTTAAATCGTATTTCACTAGATCTTTAGAGTGGAAATTAGGTTTCTTAAGTAATTCTTTTAAAGTAGTTGACCCCTTAATTTTAATATCCAAGTCTATTTCTATTTGTTGTGCTATTTTATCGCTTGATTTTATTCGAGAGACTTCTAACCTTTTTTTTTCTTCCATAAGGGATTTTATTTTATTTTGATGTTTTAGCCATCTGGATTCATTGATTAAACCAATTTCGTAACCTAAGGGAGTTAGTCTTCTATCAGCATTATCGCCTCTTAAAGTAAGTCTGTATTCACTTCGACTTGTTAATACTCTATAGGGTTCTTTCAGGTCTTTAGTTATTAAGTCATTTATCATCGTCCCCAGATAACTACTTTCTCTGCTAAAAATGATTGGATCCTGTTTTTTTAATTTTCTTGTAGCATTTATTCCAGCTAATAAACCTTGTCCGGCGGCTTCTTCATAACCAGTTGTACCATTGATTTGTCCAGCAAAAAAAAGATTGTCTACTGCATAGCACTCTAAGGATTGTTTAAGTTGAGTGGCCGGTATGTAATCATATTCAACAGCATAGGCAGGTCTGAGCATCTTACATACTTCCAATCCTGGCAAAGTTCTTAGAAGATCTAGTTGAAGGTTTTCTGGTAATCCAGTTGAAAAACCCTGTACATAGATTTCTGGAGTATTTAGACCTTCAGGCTCTAAAAAAATTTGATGAGATGGCTTATCAGCAAATTTTACTATTTTATCTTCAATAGAAGGGCAGTATCTGGGGCCTTTACTATCGATAAAGCCACCATAGATTGGAGTAAGATGTAAGTTATCTCTAATGAGCTTGTGCGTTTTATCAGTAGTTCTTGTTATGTGACAGCAAACCTGTTCCATCTTATTATTTGAATCAGAATCAAATGAAAAGTATTTGTCAAAGTCAGTGCTAGGTTGGCTTTCAAGCTTGGAAAAACTTATTGTTTTTTTGTCAACTCTTGCAGGCGTTCCAGTTTTTAATCTATCGGTTTTTATTCCAATTTTGTGAAGACATTCTGTTATTCCTTGCGAGGCTTGTTCTCCTGAGCGTCCCGCCGACATCGATTTATTTCCTATCCAAATTTTCCCATCCAGGAATGTCCCCGCTGTAATTATGACTGATTTAGCAGAATAATTACTACCAAAGAACGTTTGTACACCAATGATTTCTTTTTTTATTTTAGTGTTTTTGTTAACAATATATTTTGTCTCTTTGATATTCAATTTTGTAATCATCGCTTCTTTTAAGGATAGATTTTCAGTATTTTGGAGTATTTCAATCATCTTTCGGGAATACTCTCTTTTATCTGTTTGCGCTCTTAACGCCCATACAGCTGGACCGCGGCTAGCATTTAATATCCTTTTTTGAATTGATGTTTCGTCTGCAATTTTCCCAATAACTCCACCTAGAGCATCTACTTCATGTACTAATTGACTTTTAGCTGGCCCTCCAACTGCTGGATTACATGGTTGCCACGCGATCCTGTCTAGATTGATCGTAAATAAGGCTGTAGAAAATCCAAGTTTAGCTGATGCAATTGCAGCTTCGCATCCAGCATGACCTCCACCAATAACAATGATTTCAAAAGATTCATCTAGCGAGCGTTCAATTTTCATGAATTAGAGTTAATTAGCCAAGTTCCTAAATCTTGTATATTGCGGCTCAAAAAGTAATTTTACAGTCCCAACAGGACCATTTCTGTGTTTGGTGACAATAATTTCGGTAATTCCTCTATCTTCTGTTTCAGCATTGTAATACTCATCTCGGTAAATCATTAAAACAAGATCTGCATCTTGTTCTATTGAACCAGATTCTCTTAAATCACTTAACATAGGTCTTTTGTTCGTTCTCGATTCAACTCCTCTACTTAACTGAGACAAGGCAACCACAGGAACTTTTAATTCTCTTGCCATACTTTTTAGACCTCTGGTTATTCTAGAAAGTTCTTGAACTCTATTATCTGGAGTAGTACCTTCCATGAGTTGTAAATAATCAATTACTATTAATCCGAGTTCTTTACCTTGCTCTGCTATTAATCTACGACATAGTGATCGCATTTCAAGAACACTTGAATTTGGTTTATCGTCAATAAAGATTGGTAATTGCCCCAGTGAATTAATTCCCTCCCCAAGAAGTGGCCATTCATCTTGTTGGAGTCTTCCTGTTCTTAACCTTCCGCTTTCGATACCAACTTCCATAGAAAGCAATCTATATGTGAGTTGTTCTTTACTCATTTCTAAGCTGAAAACGCATACAGGTAAATCTTGAGATTGAGCAACATTCTTTGCAAGATTCAAGACCATTGATGTTTTTCCCATTGATGGGCGTCCTGCAACAATTATCAAATCACTTCTTTGAAAGCCATTTGTCATTGCATCCAAATCATAAAAATTTACAGGTATTCCTGCGACAGAGTTACCAAGTGATCTGGATTCAATCTCATTAAAGGTACTTGTTAATATCTCAGCTGCTTGAGTAAGGCCTTTAGATGGTTTTTCTTGACTTATTTCAAAGATTTTTTGTTCTGCTTTGTCTAAAACCTCATCAGTTTTTTGCGTTTGGTCAAAACCTAGTTGAATAACTTCATTGCCTGATTTAATTAATTGACGTCTTAAGAATTTATCACTTATTAGATTTGCTACTTGTTCTATAGAAGCTGTAGAAGATACACCTTCAACTAATTCAACTAATTTATTATTTCCACCAATTTTTTCTAAAGAACCATTATCTGCAAGCCAAGCACTCATAGATGTAAGGTCTGTTGGCTTCCCTTGAGAATGTAACATTAAAGCCGTACGAAATATTTCCTGGTGAGCATTAATGTAGAAAGCTTCAGGTCTTATTAAATCTGCAATTCTCCCTATGGCATCTGGATCTAGAAGTATACCTCCTAATACGGATTCCTCAGCTTGTATATTTTGTGGGGGAACTAGCCCTGAATTTTCGCTATCTAAATCTTTTTTAAAGCTTTTACCTTTGCTTGGCCCATTGTTTGGAAAAGGAACAGAAACCATTTTTATAAATACTTAGATATATACTCTGACTAATTTTCTCAGATATGCAACAAATTTATTAACTTGTTACTTCGATATTTACTTCTGCATGAACATCTTGATGCAATTTAATTTGAACAGAATAGGAGCCTAAAGTATGGATATCAGGGACTTGTATATCTCTACGGTCAATACTTTTTTGGGTCGCAGCCTCTATAACTTCTGCAACATCTCCATTTGTAACTGTACCAAAGAGAACCCCATCTTCACCTACCTGTTTTTTGATGTTAAATCTACCGATGGTTTTAAGAGCAGTTTTAAAGTCTAGTGCTTCTTGTTTAATTTTTTCAGCAAGAATTTTTTCTTTTTCTCTTTTCTTTTCTATTTGTTTTAGGACAGAGGGAGTGACATTAACTGCTTTCCCAAATGGAAATAAAAAGTTCCTAGCATAACCAGGAGATACATCAACAAGATCACCATCTCTACCTAAACTGGCAATTGTCTCGGTAAGAACAACTTGAACTCTTTTAGCCATTTTTGTTAATTTAAATCTTTAATCAATAATAAGTCCTAGAGGGTAACTTTATGTTTTTTGCTAATCCTAGTTTTGCAAGAAGTTTAATATGTTCCCAAGTGAGATCAATTTGACCCTTAAATAGTCCCTGTCTTGCGGAATTTGGGAAAGCATGATGATTATTATGCCACCCTTCACCAAACGTTAGTGCGGCTACCCATGCATTATTTTTGGAAGAGTCCCCGCTATCAAAAGCAACTGAACCCCAGCAGTGTGTAGCTGAGTTAACTAGCCATGTGACATGATAAACGACCACTAATCTTAGAGGTATTCCCCAGAGGACAAGACTCCATCCTCCAACACCAATTTTTGAACCTATTAAATATAAACATAGACCTATAGGTATTTGGAGTAAAAGAAAATATTTATTTAAAAATCGATAGTATGGATCTTTAATTAAATCAGCACTTAATTTAGGAACAGCTTTTAAAGCCTCAACATCTTTAAACATCCAGCCCATATGACTCCACCAAAATCCTTTTTTACTATTGTGGTGATCTACTTCTGTATCAGAAAACGAATGATGGTGCCTATGTAAACCAACCCAGTCAATCGGACCATGCTGGCAACTAATTGCTCCACAGGTAGCAAAAAACCTTTCAAGCCACCTTGGAACTATGAATGCTCTGTGCGAAAGCAATCTATGGTAACCAAGAGTGACTCCTAAGCATGCTGTAAGCCAATAGAAAAAGAATAGTGTCATAACTGCTGGAATGCTCCAAAATTTCTCTTGAAGAGCGACCAAGCTTAATGCATGAATAGCTATCATAAAGAAAATTGTTCCCCATGTTTTATGAAGCCTTGGAGGATACAATGATGAGCGCCTGGAAGGAGACATTAATTTGTTTGATAAATCTATTACCTTTTCTGGGGGGACTGGCCTTTTTAATTTGGCTGTTTCTTGAAAAAGATCTTGATTCATAATATTAGGCAGTTTTCAAATAGTCCGATATGAAATATTATCATACTATACTATTGATCAGTTTAATTATCTGTGAGCTTAGGATATCGCGATAAATTGTCTAGTGGTCGAAGAGCAATGGCTCATTTGATACATGTTTGGCATGAAAGAAACGCATGGTCTCATAAAGTTTTACCATTACTTTCGGAGATTTTAGATGTAGGCAGGGTACATAATTCTCAGATTTCAAATTTGAGAAATGGAAAGTTATCTTCACCAGGTCCTGAAGTTTTTTTGGCATTAGCTCAAATAAATATGATTCTTGATCAGGGAGTTGAAACGATAAGGGATCATTTGGAGAATTCCCATCCAGAACTATGGAAAACACTTCAAGAATCTGCTTTTCCACTGAAAAATGATAATAATTATCCTTTGTCAGCGGGTGAGCTATTTGAGATCTTTGCTGGATTACGACCCTTACCCTCTTCATTCGACTGGTTTATAGAAGATGATGAGGCCGCTAAATTGAGTGAGGCATTGTCTGAGCATTTTTGTCAAAGTTTGCCTTGGAGAAAATGTAAACATGTAATTATGGATGCTTATCTCGTAACAAAATTGTCTAGACGAGAACGTTTTGCTGAAGTAATTGCTGGTTTGAGAGATTATTCGGCTGAGGAGTTAGATGGTGAGTTGTTAGATTTATATGAGACTTCTCTAAGACTATCTTTATGCGATAAGACTGGTCCTAATATATTTCTTGCCAATTTAAGGAAAAAAATTTTAATTAAGTAGGTTAAATATTAATTCATGTCTCAAGAACATCAAAACTATAAACTAATAAAGGATTTTGTATCATCTGCAGAAAGGGAGCTTTGTCAGGTTTTTTTTGAAAGAGCAAATCAGTTTGAGTCAAAGATGAAAAATATTTTGGAAATCTATCAGGAAGAGAGAATTTGTTCTCAACATTTTCAATCATCAACTGGTATTGGTCATGAAGATATTTCGAGAGAAAAAATAGATAAAATATTCGCTAAATTATTCAAGGCTGAAACAGCGGCAGTAAGAATGCAATTTGTAAGTGGAACTCATGCTATAAGCTCAGTATTATTTGGCATACTAAGGCCTGGAGATTGCATGATTTCTTTAACTGGAAAGCCATACGATACTCTAGAGGAAGTTATTGGTTTGCGAGGTCAAGGTCAAGGGTCATTACTAGAATTTGGAGTAGAATATAAAGAAATTGATATTTTTAACAGTTTTTCGTCTTTAAATTATGGACAAATTGAGTCATTTCTCAAGAAGAGTAAGTGTAAATTAGTTTTCATTCAAAAGAGTTGTGGTTATACATGGAGGCATTCTTTAACAAATAAACAAATTAGTAAATTATGCAAACTAGTTCATGAGATTCATCCCCAATGTATTTGTTTTATTGATAATTGTTATGGGGAATTAGTTGAAGATACTGAACCAATAATTCATGGTGCCAACATTATTGCTGGTTCGTTGATTAAAAATTTAGGAGGAACAATAGTTCCGACAGGTGGCTATGTAGCTGGTGATGCGAAGTTGGTTGAGTTAGCTTGCTGTAGATTAACTAGTCCGGGGATAGGTTCTAGAGCAGGGATTAACTTTGGGCTAGGAAGATTAATATTCCAGGGACTGTTTCTTTCACCTCAAATGATTAATCAGGCTTTAAATTCTGCAGATTTGGTAGCACTGATTTTTCAAAAAATAGGTTTTGAGGTTTTACCTAAACCAGGAACTTATAGATCAGATATTATTCAAGCCATACAATTAAAAAAGCCTGAATTGGTCAAACTAGTATGTCAATCGTTTCAAAATTCTTCACCTGTCGATTCATTTTTAAATGTAGTCCCTTCACCAATAACTGGATATGAAAGTAATTTGTTAATGTCTGGCGGTACTTTTGTTGAGGGAAGTACAAGTGAGTTTACTGCTGATGCACCCTTAAGAGATCCATATAATATATTTGTTCAAGGTGGTTCACACATATCCCATGTCAAAATAGCGTTAATTCAATTATTATCTGATTTATTAAAAGCTAACCTTATTCAAAAGGAAATTTTACTTAAGAATCAAAACTTATGAGCTATCAATTCCCGGAATTTCTAAGATATGCAGATACACATGAATATGTTAAAGAAGAGAGTGGTTTATTCAAGATAGGCGTTAGTGAATTTGCAATTGATCAATTGGGCGATATTGTTTTTGTAGAACTAGTAGAACAATCAATTAATTTAAAAAAGGGAGATACATTTGGAACTATTGAGTCTGTAAAAGCTGTTGAAGAAGTCTATCTACCATTCTCTGGTCAAATCATCAAAAGGAATGAATCTGTAATTGAAAATCCTGAGATACTTCAAAATGACCCTATAAATCAGGGTTGGCTTGTCATAGTCAAACCTACAATGGATTTTTCTATTGAAGAATTAATGAGTTCATCTGACTATCAATCAAAAGTCGCACCAATTTGAAGCAATTTCACAAAAATCGGCTATTTTAAAAAAAAATAGTGTTTTTATGCTGAACAAAAAATATTCTGATTTATTTATTCATAGGCATTTAGGCTTGAATAATCAAGATGCAAAAAAAATGCTTCAAAAAATTGGTTTTAATGAACTAGATGATTTCTTAAACGAAGTTATTCCAAAAGAAATTAAAATCCAAGAAAATATAAATAGTAATATTCCAAATGGATGTTCAGAGAAAGAGGCCATTAAGGAGCTGGAATTAATTGCCAATAAGAATGAATTAAAAAGGTCACTAATTGGATTGGGTTATTATGAAACACATACTCCAGAAGTTATAAAAAGAAATGTTTTAGAAAATCCTCGCTGGTATACTGCATATACTCCTTATCAAGCAGAAATAGCTCAAGGCCGTTTAGAGGCTCTCTTTAATTTTCAAACACTTATATGCGAATTAACTGGTTTCCCGCTTGCTAATGCATCTCTTCTTGATGAGGGTACTGCGGTTGCCGAAGCAATGACAGTCTCATATGCTGCGAGAAAGAATAAATCAGCAAATACCTTTCTAGTCCATGAATCTGTTTTTGATCAAACTTATAACGTTTTAATAACTCGAGCTAAGCCTCTTGGCATAGAGTTAAAAAGATTTAAGTCTTCCAGCCTAGAAATGGAAGAATCTATTTTTGGAATACTAATACAACTTCCAGGTAAAGACGGGCAGTTATTTGACCCATCATTTCTTATTTCAAAAGCACATAAAAATAACATTATTGTATCTGCAACTATTGATCCTTTATTGCAAGTTTTATTAAAACCGATAGCTGAATTTGGGGTTGATATTGCTGTTGGAAGTATGCAACGATTTGGTGTCCCCATTGCTTTTGGCGGGCCACATGCAGCATTTTTTTCATGTAAGGCAGAATTCAAAAGACTTATTCCAGGGAGAATTGTTGGTGAGACTATTTCTCAAGATGGAGAGAGATCTTTGAGACTTGCTTTACAAACAAGAGAACAACATATTAGGCGGGAAAAAGCGACAAGTAATATATGTACCGCGCAGGCTTTACTAGCTATAATCTCTTCATTTTATGCTATTTATCATGGTTCAACTGGTTTGACGAAAATTGCTAAAAGAATAGTAATTTTCCGTCGTTTTTTAGAATCTAGTCTTTATCAACTTGGCTTTACAATTAATCATGGAATAAGATTCGATAGTTTTGATATTTATTCAAATAAATCTGTTGAGATTCATAAAGCAGCCTTAAAAAATGGTTATAATTTCAGAATTTTACCTTTAGGTTCTGATATTGAGGAAGCCGAGGGTTTTGGAATATCTCTTGATGAATTAACAGATGAAAAAGAAATATTAGAAATTGTACGATTTATTGCAAAAGCAATTGAAAAAGACTGGAACGGTAATTTTGAAGATTATGAATTTGAATTAGATGGGATGCCTTTAAGGAATGGTAAGTTTATGCAACAAAATATTTTTGAAAATTTCAAAAGCGAAACAGATTTGATGCGTTACATATTTGCACTATCAGAAAAAGATTTATCTTTAGTGGATGGAATGATTCCTTTAGGTAGTTGCACTATGAAATTAAATTCAGCAGCTGAATTAAATCCAATCTCATGGAAACAATTCTCATCGATTCATCCTTTTGCTCCCAAATCTCAGATCAAAGGTTATGAGACTATTATTTCTGATCTTGAAAGGTGGATAAGTAATATTGTTGGTTTAAATGCAGTCTCTTTCCAACCAAATGCCGGTTCTCAAGGCGAGTTTGCAGGTTTGTTAGCAATTAAATCTTATTTTGAAGTTAATAATGATTTAGCTCGTAAAAAATGTTTAATTCCTAAAAGCGCTCATGGCACTAATCCAGCAAGTGCTGTTATGGCTGGATTTGAAGTAATTTCTATAGATTGTGATGATGGCGGGAATATTGATTTTGATGATTTGTCTGCAAATGTAAAAAAATTTAATTATCAAATAGGTGCACTTATGTTGACCTATCCATCAACGCATGGAGTGTTTGAAGCAAAAATACGACAAATTTGTGATTTACTTCATAGTGTAGGTGCTTTTGTATATTTAGATGGAGCAAATCTTAATGCCCAGGTTGGTTTATGTAAACCGGGAGAATATGGTATTGATGTTTGCCATTTGAATTTACACAAAACCTTTTGCATACCTCATGGAGGTGGAGGGCCAGGTATTGGACCAATTGCAGTTACAAATTCTTTAAAGCCTTTTTTGCCAAGCCATTCATTCGGAAACACTCAAGAAAATAATTCTACTTTCTCTGTTTCATCTGCTAAGTATGGAAGTGCAGGGATATTACCAATTAGTTGGATGTATATAAAAATGGTTGGTTATGAAGGATTAAGAAAAGCAAGTTCTTATGCAATTCTATCTGCCAACTACATAGCTTTTATATTGAAAGAGAAATTTCAAATTTTATATACAGGAGAAAATAATTTTGTAGCTCATGAATGTATTTTAGATTTTAGATTTTTAAAGGCTAAAACTGGTTTAAGTGTGAATGACATAGCTAAAAGACTTATTGACTATAGTTTTCATGCGCCAACAATCAGTTGGCCAGTTCCAGAAACAATTATGATTGAGCCCACCGAAAGTGAGAGTCTCAAAGAAATAGACAGATTTTGTAACGCGATGCTTTTAATCGCTGATGAAATAATTGAAATAGAAAGGAGTATATATCCTAAAGACAATAATGTAATTACCAATGCACCTCACACAATAAAGCAATTAATCGCTGAAAAATGGACAAAACCATACTCTAAAGCCAAAGCAGTATCTCCTCTAGGAGAAGATGACACTAGAAAATTTTGGTCATCAGTTTCCAGAATTAATAATGCTTTAGGTGATAGAAATCTGGTATGCTCTTGTAGTTATCAAATTGAAGACATATCAGAAGAAAAAAAATGTGCTTAAAAAGGTAGCTTTTTAAAGATTTTTTCGTTAAATTCAAAATATATTTTGAAAATTTAATTTTTTCTTAAAGAACTTTTTTTAATTTTCTTATTAACATAACCAAGCATCAAATTTTTTTGGGGTATTTGAAGCTATGAACAAAAATTCAAAGAGTAATAAACTTACTTATTTTGACAAAAAGAATGTAGATCTTCCTGTATTTCTAAATGATACTTCTGATCAATCAGAAATGCAGTCTTTATATGGAACCAATGTTGTCAGAGTTCCATTTGGAAAAAGGTTATCCAAAAAGAAAAGGCCTGAAAAAAATCAAAATATTGCTACTTTAATACTCCCCTTGCATTCTATACATAATCCTACTCCTCCTCCTTTTGTAGCTTAATCGCAATTTTTTAAAGTTTTAATATAGAAGTCCTTCAACTGCAGAGTAGCTTGATTCCATCCCCATTTTTCCGCTTCTTCTCTAGCGGCTAATCTCATTTTTTCTTTTTTATCGTTGTTAAATAAAATAGTCTTTGTTGCATTTATTAGGCTTTCCTGTCCATTATCATTATCGTCTGGATTGTATAAACAACCATTAATTCCATCATTAATTATGTCAGGAATTCCTCCTTTATTTGCACCTATAACAGGACATCCTGCAGCCATTGCTTCTAGTAAAACTAAGCCCAAGGTTTCAGTACTAGATGGAAATAAAAAAATGTCGCCAGATGCATAAGCACTTGCTAATTCGTCTCCTCCTAAATACCCAACAAAATTAGTTTTTGTATTTTCAAAGATCTTTTCTAGTTGGTTTCTATAAGGTCCATCTCCAACTAATGCAAGACAGGCATCCGGAATGGCCTCTAGGACAGGTTTAATTCTCTCGATTTGTTTTTCAGCAGATAATCTTCCAACGTAAATTAATAAAGATCCTTTGTCCTCATTTTCTCCTAATAATCTTTTTCTCATTTCTAAGTTTCTAAATTCAGGCTTAAAATTATCGGTATCTACTCCTCTTTGCCAAAGTGCTGTCCTTCTTATGCCTTTTTTTTCTAACTCATTGACCATTGCGGTTGATGTACATAAATTTAATAAAGCTTGGTTATGTGCTGCTTTTAATAACTCCCATAATAGAGGTTCTAGCATACCCATTCCATAGTGTTCTAAATATTTTGGTAAGTGTGTATGATAACTTGCGATCAGTGGGATATTATTAGTTTTTGCTAACCATATTCCTCCCAAGCCTAATACGGCTGGGTTAACAACATGTATTAAGTCTGGTTTAAAATCATCTAAAGCATCTGATACTGCTGGTCCAGGGAGGCCTAATTTAAGCTCAGGGTATAGAGGGAGAGGCATTGCTGCTACGCCTACAACTTTTGATCCTTTATGATTCTCAGGACAGCCTTCTGGACAGAAAACAATTACCTCATCACCATTCTTTATGAGGTATTCAATTGTTTTGGTTAATCTAGTAACTATGCCATCAACTTTAGGTAGAAAAGTTTCAGTAAAAAATGCAATTTTCACGTGTTTTTGAATTTCGAATCTTTTATTTTGATTTTATAGCTTCTTCTTGTTTTTTTGTCCAAGCCGAGATGCAAGGAATTCTTTTTTTATCACACCTATTGGAATATTTTTTCGCTACGGTCAGAACTTCTTCTAATAATCCATTATCTAATGTCGTAGGGTTCAAACCTAGTTCGAGAAAACATCTATTGTCTACTATCAAATCATTCTCAACTGCTTCATTTCTTGGATTTGGTAGATAATTTATCTTAGCGCCAGTAAGAGATGCAACTTTTTTTGCTAATTCGCCAACCTGATGACTTTCTGTCATCTGATTAAATATTTTGACTCGTTCCCCAGGTTTTGGTGGATTTTCTAGAGCTAACTGCACACATCTAACAGAATCTTTGATATGAATAAAGGCTCTCGTTTGGCCCCCAGTTCCATGAACTGTCAGTGGATAACCTATTGCGGCTTGCATTAAAAATCTGTTTAAGACTGTCCCATAATCTCCATCGTAATCAAATCTATTTGTTAATCTAGGATCTCTTAAAGTTGCTTCTGTATTTGTTCCCCATACTATTCCTTGATGTAAATCTGTAATCCTAACCAAGTCATTTTTGTTGTAATAAAGAAAAAGTAATTGATCTAAAGTCTTAGTCATGTGATAAACACTTCCAGGACTTGCAGGGTGAAGAATTTCTTCTTCAAATCTAGTCCCATCAGGCTGAGGAACTTCAACTTTTAAATAACCCTCAGGTATTGTCGCTCCTCTATGTGATCCATAGCCATATACACCCATCGTTCCAAGGTGAACGATATGAATATCTAAGTTACTTTCGACTATTGCAGCAAGTAAATTATGAGTCCCATTAACGTTGTTATCAACAGTATATCTCTTAGTATAGCTGGATTTCATAGAGTAAGGCGCGGCCCTTTGCTCTGCAAAGTGAATAACTGAATCAGGTTTTTCATCTATAAGCAAATCCAATAATTTTTGATATTGCTTGGAAATATCCAGATTTATGAATCTCATTGGTTTTCCACCAATTTCTTCCCATGCATGAATCCTTTCATTAATAGAAGAAATAGGTGTTAGAGATTCCACCTCAAGATCTATATCTATTTTTCGTCGACTTAAATTATCGACGATGATAACTTCATGATTTTGTTCTGCTAGATTAACCGCGCAAGGCCAACCGCAAAAACCATCTCCGCCTAGGACAATTACTTTCACTCAAAACTCCAGATTAATTGATTAATCAACTATTTATTAAATTACTACAGTGAGCTCTCAAATTGTAAGTAAATATTGAAAAAAGTTTCAAAACTTTTTTCTTATTGCAAAAAATTTATTAATTTCTCAATAATTTTTTGGAAATTTGACAATATAAATTGATTTTTTTATCAATTATTGTGAGACATTGTTTAATGGTGAACTTGGATTGGCAATATTTTTTCTTTTAATTCTTCCTGCTAAAAAAGCATCTCTGCCTCCTAGAACACCATGCATTAATGCTTTAGCCATTTGAACAGGATTTTTTGCTAGAGCAATGGCACTATTAATTAATACTCCATGTGCCCCTAATTCCATGGCTTGTGATGCTTCACTTGGAACTCCTATGCCAGCATCAACAATTACTGGTACTTTGGAGTTTTCTATTATGATAGATATATTGGAGGCATTTAAAAGTCCTTGGCCTGATCCAATTGGAGATCCTAAAGGCATGACTGTTGCACAACCAATTTCTTCAAGCCTTTTTGCTAATAAAGGATCTGCATTTATATATGGCAAAACAGTAAAACCCTTATTTATTAAAGTTTCTGCGGCCTTCAATGTTTCTAGAGGATCAGGCAACAGATATTTCGTGTCTGGGATAACTTCTAACTTGACAAAAGTATTATCTTCTTGACCTGATAATTTTGCTAATTCTCTCCCAAGCAAGGCAATTCTAATAGCTTCATCTGCATTTGTGCATCCAGCTGTGTTGGGTAACATCCAATACTTTTTCCAATCTATTGCCTCAATTAAATTTTCATTGTTTTTATCTAGATTAATTCTTCTTATGGCAACAGTTACTATTTCACATTTAGAGTTCTCTAAACTTGCTTTCATTAATAATGAAGATGTATATTTCCCAGTCCCAACCATCAACCTACTATGGAAACTTTTGCCCCCAATTAAAAGCATATCTTCATTACTCATTTAAAATCCTCTATTTTGTTTTTCCGTAAAAGGTTGGTAGTTAATACGTTTTTCTAATTCCTTTGTTTTTTTTATAGCAGTTTTATTTTTAGGGTCAATTGATAAAACCTTTTTGTAAATTTCATAGGCTTCATTATATTCTAATAAATTTTGTCTTGCTGAAGCAAGATTATTTAGAGCAATAATGTAATTTGGCTGAGCCTCAATTGCATCTTTATAATATCTAGTAGCTTTTTTGAAATCTTTTTGAGCAGCATATGAAAACCCTAATGCATTGGCGATAATGGCCTTTGCTTCATCTGGCTCATTTTTAGAATATTCAATAGCTTTTAAAAGAGTTTCTATTGCTTGTGGATATAATCTTTTTTTAATTTGAATAGATCCAAATTCATATAGTTCTGACGCTGTATTTAAAGCATCAATTCCTTTTTGCTCAAATTTTATTAGGTTCATTTCTTCACTCCTTGTTTTAAGGAATTGACGAAAAACAAAAGTAGCTATTATTACTAGTAAAAAAAACAGGATAAGCAAATATGACTGAAAAGAAGAAACTTCCATAGACTTATAGAAAGTATTGAAACTTAATAGTAATAACTATAGGTTACTTAATAGCGGTTGTAACAATTTCTTCAAAGCACTTTGGCTCATTAATAGCCAGTTGAGCAAGCATTTTTCTGTTTATTTTAATTTCAGCACTTTTTAGACTATTAATTAATTTGCTGTAATTAGTCCCATTCATTCTTGCTGAAGCATTTATTCTTGCTATCCATAATCGTCTGAAATCTCTTTTTCTTCTTCTTCTATCACGGTAAGCATTGCAAAGAGCTTTCATTACTCTTTGATTAGCTGTTCTGAAAAGATTTTTGTTGCCTCCTCTAAATCCTTTTGCAAGATTTAAGATTTTATTTCTTCTTTTTCTTGCAACGTTTCCTCTTTTAACTCGGGCCATGATGAATTACCTAAATAATAAAAATTTATGCATAAGGAATCATTAATCTTACATTATCAGCGTCTCTTTCATCAACTACTGCTTTTGTAGACAAATGCCTTTTAAGTTTTGAGCTTTTATGGTCTAGAAGGTGATTATGAAAAGCTCGTCTTCTCATGAATTTACCCGTAGCTGTTGCTTTAAATCTTTTCGCTGCTGATTTACGTGTCTTAAGTTTTGACATTAAAAGGATATTATCATTAGTCATAATAATCTAAACCTTTACATGCATTGTCGCAAACATATTGTGAGAATTTAAAGGTTAATCATTTAGAAATTGTTGCATTATGAATTTTTCATTTAAAATTTTGCTGATATTTTTTAGCTGCTTTATTTTAGCGCCAGTACCTAAGTTTTTTAAATCATTTATTAATGATGCTCATTCTGTTGAGTTAAATCTTAATAGAGAGCTAATGCAGGGCAATATTCTTATAGGGCTCAAACAATATATAGGAGGAGACATTCATGATGTCGATGATCAACAGGCTTTAATTTTTAGTAATGAAGATTATTTTCTCAAACTTGAATCATCTAATGGAGTTTCCCACGAATCTAATGAAATAAAGATTATTTGGAGACGGATCATGTTGGATCAACCTCTAATTATTAAAAGATTTGTAGTTGGTCCGTTTGCAAGTTATGAATCTGCATTTCAACAGTCAACCATTCTTGAAGAACAAGGCTATGAAACTCAAATAGCTTTTCCTGATAATTGGGAAGTATGGTTACCTTATAGGAGTGATTTAACTAACCATAATGATTTTCAACTGCAGGAAATTAACAATGATTTTGAATTGGTTCCTTTTTTAGAAACTGAATTTTTTTCTAAGAGACTTGAAGGAGCAATTTCTATTAATTCAGAGGAAGACATTAAGATAAATAATAAGAACTATGGTAAAAATTTTTATTTAGTTAAAGACTCTTATGGCACTTGGACCTTAGTCCAGAAATTAAGTTTTGACGACTATTTAAGAGGTATTTTACCTCATGAAATTGGAAGTAATTCTCCTTTAGAGGCGCTTAAATCTCAGGCAGTGATTGCAAGAACATGGGCTTTATATAATTCTCGTAGATTTGAAATTGACGGTTATCACTTGTGTATAACGACTCAATGCCAAGTCTATAAACCTACAGCCAATCCAGCTCAGAATATTATTCGAGCAATAGCCGAAACCTCAAATATGGTATTGACTTATCAAGATAAACCAGTAAATGCTTTTTATCATGCTTCTAATGGAGGTATTTCAGCGACAGCAAGTGAATCTTGGCAAATGGAAGATCATCCTTATTTTCAAACAGCTTTTGATTGGAATGGTGATTCTCAAAGTTCTCTGAGCATTATTTTGGGCGAGGATTTTCATTTAAAAGAATTTTTTGAAATCGATAGCAATAATTTTTTTGGCAACTACCACTATCTTTTTAGATGGGAAAAAGTAATTTCTAATGATCAAATAAAAGAAATACTTTTGAATCTGAAATTAATTTCTACTGATACATTTATTGCGAATTTAGAAATTTTAGAAAGAGGAGTCAGTGGGAGAGTTACAGAGTTTAAAATATTGCTTAATAACCCAGTCGAGGAAATAATTTTGTTAAAGGATGATATCCGAAAAACGCTCAATTTTTTACCAAGTAATTTGTTTATAATTGATAAAAAAGATGATGATTTTTGGGAATTTAAAGGTGGAGGCTTTGGCCATGGTGTAGGTTTATCTCAATCTGGAGCAATTGAAATGGCTAAATCTGGCTTTTCTTTCGAAAGAATATTAAATCACTATTATCCAGGTACGAATCTTATGAAAATTGAGGATTTGAAATATTAATTTCATGAAACAAAGTCAATTGGAATTTAATAATAAAAACAAAAGTTTTCATAAATACAGAAGGCTTAAGGCTTTTTTCTTCTGTATTTCCTCACTACTGCTAGGATCAATTCCCCATGTTTTGATTAACAAATATTCAAAAGTTTTAATTCTGATATTTACTTTTTGTGTTTTCACCTACGGTGTTTTATTGATTTTTAAGAATTTTAAACGAGAAACTATAGATAATAAGTTTTTTACCAAAACTCCAGATAGTCAAAAACCCACTATTGATATTTTAGTGTCCGCTAGAGATGAGCAAAATGTTGTCAGTAGGTTAATTCAGATGTTATTCGAACTTGATTATCCCCATGAGAAATTAAATATTTATATTATAGATGATGGAAGCCAAGATAATACAAATCAAATATTGCAAAAACTGGCTAAAAAATATGAGAAGTTGAAAATTATTAGTCGCTCAATAGATGCCGGTGGTGGTAAATCAGGTGCTCTTAATCATGCATTGCAATTCACTTCTGGTGAATGGATTTTTATTCTAGATGCTGATGCGCAACTAAAAAAAGACACTTTGAATAGGCTTATTTCATACGCCCTTAATGAGTCTTTATATGTGGTGCAATTAAGGAAATCAGTTTTAAATCCCCAGAAGAATTTTCTTACTGCTTGTCAATCTATAGAAATGACTATGGATGCGGTTTTTCAATATGGAAGACTTACTTCTTCTGGAGTATCTGAATTGAGAGGTAATGGACAATTAATTAAAAAAGATCTCTTATTAAATTGCGGCTCATTTAACGAAGATACTGTTACTGATGATTTAGATTTAAGTGTGAGATTACTTCTTTTGAAATCCAAAATAGGAATATTATGGGACCCTCCAGTAATGGAGGAAGCTGTTGAAAACTTATCAGGATTATTCTCACAAAGGCAAAGATGGGCGGAAGGAGGATTGCAGAGATTTTTTGATTATGGAGGTCACCTGATTTTTGGTGATATTGGACTAACTAAAAAATTAGACCTTACTTATTTCTTTATTTTGCAGTACTGTTTACCACTTATTTCAATAATTGACATTACATCTAGCCTAATTTTTAAAAGTCTTCCTGTTTATTGGCCTGTTTCAATATCCGCTTTTACTGTATCCGCCTTAGCTGCTTGGTTTGGAAGTGCAACTAGAAATGAAGGGCCAAATATTCCTAAACCAAATATTTTGAGAATTTTCGCATTTATGATTTATTTGTCTCACTGGTTTATCGTGATACCCTTAGTGACAATCAAGATGTCAATATTCCCAAAGAAAATTTTATGGAAAAAAACTTTGCATAAAGGTTTGTAGTTATTCATTTGTCTCTATAATCTCTCCGTTAAAAAACTGTGCAAGATTTTTGGAACTATTTATGTCATTGGATGAGGGAGTTTCATTATTAATTTTTGTTAGATCAGATTTACCTATAGGCTTTTTTTTGTCAATTTTTTTCTCTTTAAGATTGCTATTTTTGTGAGATCTATAGTTTGCTTGAGGCTTGTTTTCGCTGGAGAACTTTACATTCATATTGTCACCAAAGATTTTTTTTACGGCGTTTTCAATAATTACTTTTCTACTTTTAATCATATTTTCCCAATTAGGTGATAAGGAAATCTCAACTATATTGTTTTTTACGCTTAAAAGGTTTGCTTGTTGGGATAGAAGCATCCTGGTGGATGGCAATTCTAATTTTGATAAAATCATTGACCACTGTTCTTTTAACTGTATAAAGTCTTCATCATTATTACTGTCTCTATTTTTCAATAAATTATCATTTTCTTCTTTAATATCATTTTTCAATAAATTATCATTTTCTTCTTTAATATCATTTTTCAATAAATTATCATTTTCTTCTTTAATATCATTTTTCAATAAATTATCA